>CBDUAX010000338.1:0-5652 GCA_965365235.1 uncultured bacterium | reverse complement strand
GCCCTCGACCTGACGGCGGCGGAACTGGAGCGCATCCTGGCCCAGCACGGGAACGAGGCCATCCTCGAGCTGGGGAGCACCCTCCGGCGGCTTTTCGGTGGCCTGGGAGGAGCGGTCACCAACTGGGGCTCCACTTCCTGGGGCACATGGCTGGACACGGGCCCTCGCATCGGCCTGGGCGACGGCTTGAGCCAGACCAGCCATAACGACCGGTTGGATCTCCAGAACGCCGAGCTCATCGTCCTCTGGGGCGGCAATCCCGCCTGGAATGCCCAGGCGAACGCCATGTACTACTACCTCCAGGCCAAGCGGGCCGGGGCCGAGTTCGTCTTCATCGATCCCTACTACAATGATTCCGCCATGGTCCTGGCCGACGAATGGGTTCCTGTCAGGCCCGGCACAGACCACGCCCTGGCCTTGGGCATGGCTTACGCACTCCTGGAGGAAGACGACCCGGCCACGAACCCTCTCATCGACTGGGACTTCCTGAACCGCTGTACCGTGGGATTTGACCGGGAGCATATGCCCCCCGGTGCTGACCCCGAAGACAACGTTCGTGACTATGTCCTTGGCCGGAGGGACGGGGTCCCGAAGACGCCGGAGTGGGCAACTCGGATCTCCGGGGTGAGCGCCCCCCGCATCCGACGGCTGGCCAGGCGAATCGCCCGGGCCCGGCGGGCCGCCCTCCTCACGGCCTGGGCACCGGCCCGGACCCACAACTCCGACTCGTGGCCCCAGATGTTCCTCACCCTGGGCTGCATGACGGGCCACATCGGTGAGCCGGGGCGCATGACGGGGGTAAGTTGCTGGGAACGGACGGCGGATGGCGGCCCGTTTCTCATCAGGGCCGGGGGTTCCGGCACTCCCTCGATGGGGCGGGTTCCCAGGAAAACCAACGCCCGCATCAACAACAGCGAGATCTGGCAGGCGGTGCTGGAGGGGGAATACACGGTTGGCGAGGGGGAGCGCAGAAAGGTGGATCTGCGGGCCATCGTCCACGATGGGGCGTCGGCCCTGAACCAAACGTCGGGCCTGGTGAAGGGAATCGAGGCCCACCGGAAGGTGGACTTCGTCCTCACCCTGAACTTCGTCTACAACACCAACGCCCGGTATTCGGACATTGTCCTCCCGGTGACCACACAGTGGGAGCGGCACAGTTATTTCAAAGGAAACCGGGATCACCTCATCTGGGCCCGAAGGGTGGTGGAGCCCCAGCACGAGGCCCGGGACGACAGCTGGATCGGTGCGGAGCTGGGCCGGCGCCTGGGGCTCGACCCGGCGGAGATGCTTCCCCTCTCCCCGGAACAGGAGGAGTTCAACCGGTTGGCGGGAGCGTGGGTGGTCACCCCGGACGGGCGGGAGCGGGAGAAGCTGGTGGCCATCACGGCCGAAGACATCCGGAAGATGGATGTCCAGGGCCGGCCCCAGGAGGGGCGCATCTCCCTGGCGGAGTTCCGAAGGAAGGGGGTCTACGTGGTGCCCCGCAGTCCCGACGACGGGCTGGGCCACGTCGCCTTCGCCGACTTTCGACAGGACCCTCAGGGCCATCCCCTCTCCACGCCCAGCGGGCGCTTCGAGCTCCACTGCCAGAATATCGCCGACCACGTCCGGGCCGTGGGTTTCACACGCATCGATCCCATCCCCGTCTACCGGCCTCCCGCCGAAGGGTACGAGGAGACCTTCGCCGATTTCGAGGGAGGCCTCAAAGGGCCCCACCCCCTGCAGCTGATCACCCTCCACTACCGGCGCCGCACCCACTCGGTGTTCGACAACGTAGCCTGGCTCAGGGAAGCGTTTCCCCAGGAGTTCATCATGAACCCGGTGGACGCAGAGACCCGGGGACTGGCCAATGGAGACACGGTTCTGATTGAGAGCCGACACGGGTCAGTGCTTCGGCCTCTCTTTGTCACCGAGCGGATCATGCCGGGCGTGGTGGCCCTGGGAGAGGGCGCCTGGGCTGATCTGGATCCGAGGACGGGGGTGGACCGGGCCGGGGCCACCAACGTCCTCAACGGCGACCGCCCCACGGGCCAGGGGCACCAGGGATGGAACAGCTGCGTGGTCGAGGTGAAGCGGTACACGGGCCCGGAACCCCTGGAGGCCGACTGGCGTTTGCCCCCGCGCACGCCGAAGGGGGCCGGAAAACCATGACCGCTCCTCTTGGCTTCTACCTGGACGCTTCGGCCTGTATCGGGTGCCGGACCTGCGTCGTCGCCTGCAAGTCCAAGAACCGGCTCCCGGCAGGAAGACACTATCGCAGAGTGGTAGAATACGGCGGCGGTAGCTGGATCCCGGACCCGGAGGATCCCTCGCTTCTGGCCCCCTCCGGTCTCTTCGCCTATTGCCTTTCCATCGCCTGTATGCACTGCCAGGACCCGGCCTGTGTGGCCGCCTGCCCCACCGAGGCCATCCAGCAACGCTCCGACGGAATCGTCCTCATTGATTCGGCCCGATGTGCCGGGTGCAGATACTGCGAATGGGCCTGTCCCTATGGGGCCCTGTCCTTCGACCCCACTACGGGGCGCATGACAAAGTGCGATTTGTGTGTGGACCTCATCGACGCCGGAGAAGACCCGTGGTGCATAGCCTCCTGCGTGACCCGGGCCCTGAAGGTGGGCCCCATTGAGGACCTCCGTGCCGAGCACGGAAGCCTCGATGCCTTGGCTCCCCTTCCTCCGGGGAGCCAAACCCGCCCCAGTCTTGTCATCACCCCCCACCGCCACGGACAACCCGCCGGCCAGGGGACCGGCCGCTCCTCCAACCCGGAGCGAGAGCTGCGATGACCCTCTTCCACGAATGGCCCCTGGTCCTCTTCACGCTGACCGTTCAGTTGGCGGTGGGGCTTTTTCTCGCCCTTCTCGGGACGAAGAGCCTCTTCCGGGCCGGCGACCCGGCGGGAGTCTCCATCCCCTGGGCCCGGGACCCCTATCTCCTGGTGGGCGCCATCATGGCGGCGGCCCTGGCCGTCTCCCTCCTCCACCTGGGCGCACCCATGAGCGCCGTTCATACGTTGTCCAACCTCGAGGAATCCTGGCTGAGCAGGGAAATCCTGGTGGTTCTGGTGTTCCTGTGCCTCTGGGGCCTTGGTCTCGGGGTCCGCAGGCGCCCCGGGACGGCACCGTGGATGGCCAGGGCCCTGGCGTGGGCCACTGCCGTGGCGGGCATCGTGCTGATCTGGGTCATGGCCAGGATCTACATGGTTCCGGCTCGCCCCCTCTGGGACCACTGGCTGACGGCAGCCGGGTTCCTTCTGACCACCCTCCTCCTGGGGACCGCCGCCGGGGCGGCGTATCTGGTGCGTCCTTCCGGGTCGGGGAAAAGAACCCCTGGGCCTGCTTCTCTGACCAGGCCCGGGCTCCTGGCCGTGGGTGTAGCAGCATCCCTGGCACAGATTGGCGCCACCCTGGCTCACCCCATGACCGCCGAGATCATGAATGCTCCGGGAGGGCCATCCCTGGCCGGCCTTCGCTTCCTCCTCCTCCTGGGGGGCACTCTGCTCCTGGCCATTCCCCTGGCCAGCTCCTCCTTCCCCGGGGGCTTGGCTTCCCCGGCAGAAAAGCCAAGGCCATGGGCGGCTGGCGCACTCCTTCTCCTGGGTGCCTCAGAGGTGGTGGGCCGGGTGCTCTTCTACGCCGTGGGACCCGTGATCCCGTTCTGAACAGGCAATCGTCAAGACCACTCAGGAAGGTCTCTGAGAGGGAGTGATCCCATGGCCCCGGAGAAGGGCGGAAGGAGTCCGGCCAGGCCGAAGGCCAGAAACCAGAAAGAGGTTCACGGCCACCATTCCCTCGGCCAAGCCTCGCTAAATCAGGTCATCCATGGTGGAAACCGAGTACAGGGGCAGCCCTGGATCCCCAGAGCCGCCACCTCTGCCCCGGGGGGGCTCCGACCCCTCCCTGGTCCGACGTGGATCACGTGGGTAAGGTGCCGGGAGAACCGGGGGTCTCCCCCGTAGGAGACCCCCGGAAGCCCAGCGGAGTATCCTATGAACATGCGTGAACTCAACGTCATCATCATCGGCGGAGGCTTCGGTGGCCTCTCTGCGGCGGCATTCCTGGCTCGGGGCGGCGCCAACGTCACCCTCCTGGAGAAGAACCCTTCCCTTGGAGGCCGAGCCCAGGTATGGACCCAAGATGGGTTCCGCTTTGACATGGGCCCTAGCTGGTACTGGATGCCCGATGTCTTCCAGCGTTTTTTTGAGCGGTTCGATAGCTCGGTTTCGGACCACTACTCCCTCACCCGCCTGGATCCGTCGTACCGGGTCTGGTTCGGCCCAGGCGACGCTATGGATTTGCCGGCGGGGGTGGAGCCCGTGCAGGCCCTCTTCGAATCTCTGGAACCCGGAGCCGGGTCCCGGCTCCAGGCGTTTCTGGAAGACGCCGAGTACAAGTACCGGCGTGGAATGGGGGACTTCGTCCACAAACCCGGCCTCTCACTCAAGGAGTTTGCGGACCCCCGCCTCATTTGGGCTCTGATCCGACTTCAGATGCTCCAGTCCTTTCGCAAGCATGTGGGGCGTCACTTCACCAACCCCAAGCTACGCCAGATCGTGGAGTTCCCCGTTCTCTTCCTGGGATCCACGGCCCCCAGCACCCCTGCCCTCTTCAGCCTCATGAACCACGCCGATATCTCGTTGGGAACCTGGTATCCCCAGGGAGGCATGGGCTCAGTGGTCCGGGGGATGGCGGAGCTGGCCCGGAAGGAGGGCGCCGACCTCCGTACGAACACTCCTGTCAGCAGGATCCTGGTGTCCGGTGAGCGCGTCACGGGAGTGGAAGTGGAGGAGGGTGGCGAGCCAAGCACCCTTCCATCGGACGTGGTTCTGGCCAACGCCGACTATGCCCACGTGGAGCAGGATCTCCTGGGCCCGGAGGAGCGACAGTACAGTCGCCGATACTGGGAGACCCGAACCCTCTCCCCCTCCGCCCTCCTGTTCTATCTGGGGGTAAAGGGCCGGGTGGAGGGAATACAGCACCACACCCTCTTCTTCGACGAAGACCTGGACGCCCACGCCGATGCCATCTACGAGAATCCCCGCTGGCCCGACCGGCCCCTCTTCTACGTGTCGGCCCCGTCCCGGACCGACGATTCGGTGGCGCCCCCGGGGCACGAAAACCTCTGCATTCTCATCCCCCTGGCGCCGAACCTCAACGACACGGACAAGGTCCGGGAGCATTACTTCCAGGTAGCCCTGAGGCGGCTCGAGTCCCTCACGGGCCAGACCATCGAAGATCGGATCGTCCTGAAGCGGAGCTATGCCCACCGTGATTTCTCCGCCGACTACAACGCCCTGGGGGGCAATGCCTACGGGCTCGCCAACACGCTTCGGCAAACCGCACTCCTCCGCCCCCGCCTCCGTTCCCGGCGGGTGGGAGGACTCTATTTTGCCGGACAGCTGACCGTGCCGGGGCCAGGCGTCCCCCCGGCCATCATTTCTGGTGAGGTGGCAGCCCGCCAGATCCTCCAGGACCGAGGCGCCTGAGCTCTCAGGCCTCCCGGCACAGAAGGAGGAGCCCAATCGAGACTGTGGGAGTCAAATTGTAGTCCAACCGCCACCGATAAGGCTCCTCCTGGGCGTCCTTTACCACGGGCATCGCTGCTCCCAACGCACCGCTGAGGTCGCTGGTTACGGCCCGGGATGACCGCGGGTAA
>CBDUAX010000337.1:0-5687 GCA_965365235.1 uncultured bacterium | reverse complement strand
GTTCTGGTCACTGTCCCGGTCGATCCGGATTCGGCACCCAGAGCACGTTGATGATCTTCCACTCCTCGTTGACCCTGGCCAGCTGCAGGTAATCGATGTACATGGCCGAGGCCACCTTCACCTGAGCGATGTCGTGGGAGAGGTCGTAGATCTCCACCTCGATCTGGCGCTCCCCCTCGTCCAAGAGCCCCAGCCCGGCCCGGGTACCTTCGATGAGGTCGCCGGCTCCCATCTTGTACAGGAAGGGCATGCCCGTCTCTCGATGACGGGTGAGCAGGACCTTGTTCAGCTCCGGGTGCAGGGCCCGGGCCATGCGATCAGCATCTCCCGAGTAGGCGCCCTCGATGTAGTCCAGGGCCGCGGCCTCAACGCCTGCCCTGTCCTCCTCGGAGTTTTGGCCGCCCCCGGAAGCCAGTTGGTTTCGGGCCCAGAGCACATTGACGATCTTCCACTCCCCATCGATCCGGGCCAGTTGGAGGAAGTCGTACCATAGCTCACCGACCGCTCTGGCCACCGCCAGGTCGTTACCGATGTCGAAGACGGTGACGTCCACCGTCTTGTCCACGTTGGCGACCCTGGCGGCGATACCGCGCACGGCTTCCACCAGGGTAGTGTGGGTGTTGTAGGCGAGGACCTGTCTTCCGGTTTGTGGAAGGGTCCTGATCATGACCTTGTTGAGCTCCATGTGAACGCCTCGCGCCACCCTCTCGGCGTCTACGTTCAGGGCACCGTCCATGTAATCCATGGCCGCAGCCACAACCCCCTCTTTGTCAGCGGCGGACCAGGCTTGGCTCTGCAAGTCTTCCGGGGCCAGAAATGCGGCGATGAGCAATACTGGGAGCGAGAGCACACTCTTCATGGGAGTCTTTTCCCTTCCTGGTTTGTTGGGCTCTTGGCTGCCGGGCCTGTCCGGATAGGGGCGCGGGCCGTGTTTTGCACCTATCCTGTTCACACATCTGAAAAAAAACACCGGTTATCACGCCTTACGACTCGGATCAGGAGATGGTTTCCCCGGCGTTGGTGCATGGCTCCGGCCCTGTCTGCATCTTGAGGGTTCCGCGCCCTCGGCCCGGATGGTCATCCACCACAGTGACGCAAATTCCCCCGTCACAGGCCCCTCAGGACATCCCTCAGGTCAGCGCAAACCCCTCCCTGGTGAAGACCGGCTGCCCCCCGACGACGGTCATGAGAACCCTCGAGCCCATGCTCAAAAGCTCCTCCTCCGATGCCTCCAGGAGATCGGCGTCGAGAATAACGAAGTCGGCCAGCTTCCCAGGGACCAGAGATCCTCGGGTGGAATCGTCGTAGGTCAGGTATGCCCCGTTGAAGGTGAAGGTCTTCAACGCGTCCACGAGGGGAATGCGTTGATGGGATCCGTGGACCTCCCCGGAACGCTGGCTTCGTCGGGTCACCATCTGGTAGATCCCGATCCACGGATCCGCGGAGTTGTTGGGATAGTCCGACCCTGATGCCATGACGATGCCGGCATCCAGGAAGGACCGATAGGGGGTGTGTCGGGCCATCCGTTCCGGGCCCAGGTTCCTCAGGAAGGACTCCCCCTCGAAGTAGAGGTTGGCGGGATTGATGGCCGCAATGATCCCGTACTCGGCCATCTCTTCCAGGACCGAGGTGCCCGGCTCATCCGGAAGATAGTTGTGGATGATGCTCCACCGGAGATCGGCCTCTGGATCCTCTAGCCGAATCTCGTCCATGAGGATCTTGTAGGCATCCACGGTCTGGCGAATGGCGGCGTCCCCGCAGGCGTGGGTGTGGATCTCCCACCCGCGTCGGGCGATCTCCCGGAACTGGGCGAGACGGTGGTCGAAGTCCGGGTCCCGGAACGCGCCGAGATTCTCCGCCCCCAGGGGGTCTTCGGGGATGGGGACGTAGGGCGTCGAGAGGGCGGCGCTCCTGGATCCCACCCCTCCGTCCGCCGAGGACTTGGCGCCCCGGACGCGGAGCATTGCGTCGCCGCTCTGTGTGAATCCCAGACTATCGAGTCGGGCTCCGATGAGACCCGGATCCCCCAGGCCCTGGGGGTCACCGCTCCGGAACCAGCCGTCGTAGACCACGGCCCGGATGGGAAGATGGCCGGCCTCGTACGCCGCCTGATAGACCTCGGTCACCGCCCCCATCGTGGATCCGGCCTCCACCACCGCCGTGATCCCCAGGGACGCCAGAACGTGGAGCCCCTGGACCAGGCTCTCCACCCGCTGCTCGAGGCTCTTGGAGGGGATGGCGGCGGCCACAAGGCGGGGAGCCCGGTCTCCCACGAAGACGCCATTGGGCAAGCCCGTGCCCGGGTGCCGAAAGATGACGTCCCCCGCCTCGAAGTCCTCGGGGTCCGAGGTGAACCAATCCGGATAGGTGGCAGGATCCTCAAAATCGATCCCCAAAAGCTCGAAGACCCGAGTGTTCACGGCGACGCCCCGGTAGATCCGCTGGAGGGAGATGGGCACCTCTCGGGAGACGGCGTCCAGATCGTGGCGGTTCGCCATCCGAAGCTCCGCCAGGCGGTCCTGGGTCCACCCCAGGCCGAAGAGCCACGGCCCCTCCTCTCCTGTGGTGGGATACGTCCAACCCCCAAGCTCCCCGGCTTCCCGTAACCCCTCCAGTCGCTCCCGGAGCATGTCTTGCACCTCGGCAATGTCTCGGGCCGTTTCCAGGTTCACCGCGTAGTGCTGTTCGAAGCCCAGGTCCCTCACATGGATGTGGGTCTCGTTGATGCCCGGGAGGATCGTCCGTCCTTCCAAGTCGTGGACCCGGGTATCCTCCCCGATGTACGGTCTCATCCCCTCGAAGTCTCCCACCGCCAGAATCCGCTCTCCGGCCACGGCCATGGCTGAGCCTTGGGGGAGGGCATCGTCCATGGTGATGACCAAGGCGTTGTGGAAGACCACGTCGGCAGTAGGGGTCGGCGGCTCGCACCCCGACAGGGCCAGGGCGGGCAGAAGGACGGCAAAGGTCCGGGAGGGGCGGAGGTGAAAGACTCGAGCGGTAGGCACCATTGGACGGCTCCTGCGCATTCAAAAGGGTCCCGTAGAACCTACTCCTACATCAAAGCGTCAGCCACGGATGAAGGGGAACGGAGTAGGGGATCCGCCGGATTCCGAAGCACCAGCCCCGTGAGGGCCGGGAAACGGCCGCCTCGACCCTTCGTCGAGGCAGCCGTCTCTCTCGTTCTCGCAAACGCGGGGTCAGGACTCTGGCTCGTCCCGGAAACGGTCGAACCAGGCCTTCAGATACAGTTGAATCATGAGCCGGTGTGAGACGCTTCGGGTACCGTGGTACTCGTCCGGGATCTTCACGTGCATCGTTTCAACGCCGAGCACTTTGAGAGCCCGATAGAACTCCTCGGCTTGCCCCATGGGGGTTCTCAGGTCCTCCACTCCGGACAACAGCATCGTGGGGGTGGTGACGTTGGCCACATAGTGCAGGGGCGACCGTTCGGCATACTCCACCGGATCTTCCCAGGGCATGGAACGGAACCGGCGATACCAGCTGGCCCCGTCGGTGGTGCCAACGAAAGAGTGCCAGTTGATGACCGGCCTCTGCGACACCGCTGCCCTGAAGCGGTCGGTGTGCCCCACGATCCAGGCCGTCAAGACGCCACCGCCGCTGCTCCCGGTCACGAAGAGGTTTTCCTCATCGACGAAGCCCCGATCGATGGCGGCATCCACGCAGGCCATGAGGTCGTGGAAATCGTTCCCGGGATAGAGGTAGTTGATGCCGTTCACGAAGTCCTGGCCGTAGCCGGTGCTTCCCCGAGGGTTCGTCCAGAGGACGGCGTAGCCGTCTGCGGCAAAGTTCTGCCAATTCCAGTTCCAACGGACCGTGTACATGGAGACGGGGCCCCCGTGGATCCAAAGGAGCATGGGGTACTTCTTCCCCTCCTCGAAGTTGGCGGGCTTCATGAGCCAGCCCTGAACGGGGACGCCGTCCGAAGACTCGGTCCAGATCTCCTCCACCTCCCCCAGCTTGATGTTGTCCAGCACATCGTCGTTGAAATCAACGAGGGTTGTGATCCGGTCAGGACGGTCCAGGTCGAAGGTGACCAGGTAGCTCGGCCTGTAGAAGGTGGAGTTCGTCGCAGCGACCGTGCCGTTCTCGGCAATGGAGATCCCGGAGATGTAGTGCACGCCTTCGGTGATCTTCTCGATCTCCCCTGAGGTGGACACGAAGTAGAGGTTCGACGACCCCGCTTCGCCCATGGTGTAGTAGAGCCCGGAGCCGTCGCGAGCCCAGGTGATGTTGGACGGAGAGTTCGGAAGATCGCCGGCCAGCAGGCGCTCATTCTCCCCATCACTATCCATCAAATACAGGCTGGAGAGATTGCTGTAGTTCTCGTTCTGGTCGTATCCGGTGTAGGCGATAAGCCGCCCATCCGGAGAAGGCAGAGGCCTGTTGTCGGGGCCCAGGCGCTCGGTGAGCGTCGTGATCTCCAGCGTAGCGAGGTCGATGGCGTGAACCTCCGAGTCGCTCCGCTCGTACCCTTCCTCGGGGATCAGGTCTCCTGAGAAGTAGAGCTTGGTGCCATCCGGCGACCATTGGGGATTCCCATGGGACTGGTCGCCGGAGGTGATCTGCCGAGGCGTGCCACCCAGTTCGGCGTCGATGATGAAGATCTGCGTATTCCCCTTGGGGTTGTAGCCTCGGCCATCGCTTCGCCACGAGATCCGGTCCTCCACCACGGCGGGATCCGCCAGGTTCGCACCCCGCGGGAAGGAGGGCAGCCTGATGGGAAGAGGGGACCCGGTATCGGGAATGAACATGGTGAAGGAAATCTTGGATCCGTCGGGTGACCAGCCGATCCCACCGGGGGACCGGTCCAGGTTCGTGAGCTGGATGGTTTCCCGGGTGTCCAGCCACATCATGTGGATCTGATTCGTCCCGCTCTTGTTGGACAGGAAGGCGATCCGTTCGCCATCCGGAGACCAGGTGGGCGACGACACGTTGAAGCTTCCCGTAGTCAGCTCACGAATCCGGCTGGTGGCCAGATCCAAAATCATCAGGTTGCTCTGGTTTCGGTCGTTCATCTTGTCCACCCTTCCCCGGGTAAACAGGATGGACCTGCCGTCCGGGGAGATCTGGGGACTTCCCACCGATTCCATCTCCAGGTACGTGTCCATGTCCAGGAGTTGATCCGCCTGCTGCATGCCCAAGGCCGGATCCAACCCGGTGCAGAGTAGAAGGAGACCTGCAGCAAAGACTGGGGGGACGACGGTGCGCATAATCACCTCCCATGGGATGCGAGTCATCAGCGACCTGGGCGGGCCGCCCGAAGCAGTCCAGGTGGGGAAATTTTTTCCCACTCCGCCTGGCCTGAGTGGCCCACAAGTTGATCAAAACTGGGTTAAGGCCGGACATCAGCGTACTACTAACCGACCTGCCGAGGTCTTCGGCCGGGCTCTGTCGCTATCTGATTACGTAGAACTCCTCCTGGCGGGGTCGAAAGAACACCCACCCCTCGTCTGTGAGGTGTGCCGGATCCTCTCCCATGATGGTTACCTCTTCATTGTCCCACTCCGGGAGGGGAGTGCGTGAGTTGAGTTCAATCGCGATGTAGGAGCCTCTGCGAAGTCGCCTGGCTAGACGATCCTGACTGCCGCGTTGGGCGCTCCGGAAGTCGATCGACGCACCCATTCCATGCCCGTGGTTGCCGAGAGGGTGGGAGTAGATCATCGCTT
>CBDUAX010000336.1:0-5692 GCA_965365235.1 uncultured bacterium | reverse complement strand
TGCATCCGATTTCGTGAGCAGACCTTTGTCGAGAGAGCCGCGGCGGCTTGTAGCCAGCCCGAGGACCGCCAGCCCCCGGCCTTGAGGGAGAGCCCACTGGATCGGACCAGACCCTCGCTCACCAGGCGGCCTTCCAGGGCCTCCCAATCGCCGGAAGGCGGGCGGAGGTCCGGTAGCGACCCTATGGCTTCCGTCTGCTCACGGAGAGCCTCGAGTTCCCTTCGGCAGACCGAACAGGAATCGAGATGATCCTGCTCCTCTGGAAAGGGGACCTCGCTCACCATTCGAGCCAGAGATTCAGTTGTCAGATGCCCCATGCTTCTACTCCGTTCTCACTCTCGTCTTCCGGTGCCAGCGATGGCCTCAGAAGCTCTCTCATCTTTGCCCGGGCTTTGAACAGTTGGGATTTTGAAGTCCCAGCCGTGACACCAAGGACATCCCCGATCTCCTCGTGTGTATATCCCTCCACGTCGTGGAGGATGAGGACCTGCCTCATGCCATTGGGCAGTTGGTCCATGGCCCGCTCCAACAAGTTTCCCAGGAGGGCGTCCCCCTGGCGCGGGTTCACTGGAACCGCATCGGGCATCGGTGCCTCCCGCCTCGTCCTCGTATCCGCCTTGCGCAGCGCCTGAAGAGCCGAGTTCACCGCAATGCGGTGGAGCCAGGTTGAGAAACGAGCATCCCCACGAAAAGTCGGGAGGGCCCGTATGGCTCGAATCCATGCTTCTTGCGCATAGTCCTTGGCCAGGTCGTCATCTCCGGCGATACGGCGCACCACGGCGAAGACTCGGGGGGAATACCGCTCATAGAGCGCCCGAACCGCGGTGCCGTTTCCTTCGCAGGCTTTTCGAATGATCTGAGCTTCGGTCATTCTCCACCCTTCTTGGGTCCACAGATTAGATCCGGACTCCCCTGGCCAGGGTTGCCCCTATGAGTAGGGTCCTTTCCCGGCCTATCGTTTCCAGCGATAGTAAAACCCAGGGAGGGGAATGAGTCGGTCGCTGGGTGGGGTGTCGTCTCGGGGGTCCTTACGACGGATCCAGAGGGCACGATTCAAGCTCAACGAACCTCCCAGGTGGTGGTCCGCGTCCAGGTTCCAGTCGGCTCCGATGGGGGCTCTCGCCACCAGGGCGACGCCGCCCCGCTCCCCTGGGCCGTGGTTGGGGTTGAAGACCGCCCAAAGGCCAACGCCTGCGAAGGGCCGAAAGTCCCCGGGGCCGAAGTACTGTTTCCCCACAAGGGAGAGGGACAGGTCACGGAACGACCATGTGCCGACACTGAGATCGATGCTGCGATTTCCCCAGCGGTATTCTGTGATGAAGCCGATAAAGCTGATGCCGCCGAAGCTGATCCCGATCCTCAACTCCTCCGGTTCGGAAGAGGAGAGGCTCTCGGCACTGGCCCCGTGTGTGGACGGGAGGACCAGGAAGATCAGACCGATCAGTAGGGGAGTCAGCCAACGCATAGTGGAGGAAGAATACCGCCATCCCCGGCCCAGGTGCCAGGCGGGGGGTAGGCCGGGTCCTTTCCGAGCCCTGACCGTGGCCCTCTTGATTGGAAGCTGGCTCTCCGGGTGTGCTCCCGGGGATCATCCAGATCGGCTTCCCGGGAGCCTCCCCTCTGAGGTACTCTCACTCATCAACCCCGAGGTGGTCCGAGTCCTTTCCGTGGGCCCGGGAACCGCCTACTTCGGCCTGCGAGCTTCTCAGGGCCCCTGGGCCATCCACCTGCTCAGGGTGGATCTGGGCCGCTGCGATCTAGGCTTGGAAGTCCTGCGAGCTCCTGATCAGGAAGAGATCCCAGGAGGCCGGAGTCGGGTCACCGAGATGTTCGAAGGTGCCGTGGACCGAGTGGTGGCAGCGGTGAACGGGGACTTCTTCACGCCCGAAGGGTTCCCGGTGGGCACGGAGGTGGCTAGAGGTGAGGTCCGAACGGTCCGAGGACGACCAGCGCTGGCCTGGCAGCCGGGGGGTGTCCCGTGGATGGGGACGCCCACGGCCGAAGGAGACTCAATTGTCCAGGTCGGGTGGCGGATCTCCAGGCAAGCCGCAGACGGAACCTCCCAGGTGGTGGGGGGATTCCCTCTTCTCCTTCTGGGCGGTGGACGGGTTGGAGACCTCAGGGTCGGGGAAAACCCCTCGTTTGCAGCGGCTCGACATCCGCGCACCGCCGTCGGTTTTGATCCGGAATCTCAGCAGCTGTGGCTGGTGGGGGTGGATGGGCGCCAGGCAGGGTACTCCGACGGTATGAGCCTCCCCGAGCTCACGAGTCTCCTGGAAACCCTGGGTGTTACCGAGGCCGTGAATCTGGATGGCGGGGGCTCCACGATCATGGTGGTTGAGGGGGTACCGGTCAGCCGTCCTTCCGATGCGGATGGCGAGCGCCCAGTGGTGAACGCCCTGGCCGTGGTCCGGGACCCGAACCTCTGCCGGTTTGCTTCCCCAGTCCGCTGAGGTGGAAGGCCGGGACCCCTATCGGGGGAGCAGTGGGTCCTCTCCCCCCGAACGGACCGAGCTCCTTTCCTGGGTCCTCAAGGGGAGAAAGAGGGGATCCGGATGCCGAGATATCCGCTCCGGCCGGGACCCGGTTCGAAGTACCGGCCTCCGAAAGCGTTCACGGAAACCGAGGTGGTATACCCCCGGTCCAGGAGATTGGAAACGCCCCCGAAGACGGTCCATCGGGTTCTACCGAGGGGGATGGCCCCAAGCCCGCCTCGCAGCTCCCACAACGCATAGGGAGACGCAGCGCTGGTGTTCCCATCGTTGGCCGGCGTTCGACCCTGGTAGAGCCCTCTCACTTCCAGAAACCCCCCTGGGGGAATCCCCCAACCCGATACGTCCCAATGAAGGACAACGTCCACCCGGTGGGGAGCCACCCCCGGGATCTGGTTCCCTTCGAGGTCCTCCCCCTCCACGGAAAACTCCTGAAAGCGTGAGTCGGTATAGGTATAGGCCCCCCGAAGGCTCAAGCCCCTGGGGCCGCTGGCGGTGGTAGCCAGTTCCAGGCCTTTGTGGATCGACTCACCGGCATTCCTGAAGAACACTCGACCCGGCCTGTCCGGGACCTCGAAGGGGATCAACTCGTCCAGGAGAAGCGTGCGGAAGAGGGTCAGCTCCATCTGGGCGACGCGCCGGCTCCCAACCTTCACACCCATCTCCACACTCCTCCCCCGCTGTGGGTCCAGCCTGGGGTTGAATCCTCCGGCGCCAGAGGGCTGATTCGCCAACTCCGAAGTTGTGGGTGTCTGGAAGAAGGTCGATGCACTGATTCGGAGGGTGATACCCGGCCTTGGCGAAAACCGGGCCCCCAGCGATGGGCTCAAAGCGTCCAGAGTCCGGCGCCCGGAATCGTCCGGGTCGCCCCCCTCGATCAGATGGTCGGAGACCTCGAACCCGATCCGGTCGTATCGAGCTCCTGCCAGGACGGAGAGGTCCGGCCCCAGATCGATCCTGGTTTGCCCGAAGACGCCCTTGGCCGAGACCCGCTCATCCTGGTCCAGCGTCAGCGCCCCGGCCTCTCCCCCGTCGTTTTCCAGGTTCTGTCTTCGATCCCATTGTCCCTCCCCCTCCAGCCCCAGGTTCCAGTTGAGCGTCAACAACTGGCCTCCAACCACTCCGGCCTCCCACCTCCCCCTGACTCCGCCCCTCACGCCGCCGGCTTTCCTGGACAGATCGATGATGGCCGGTGGGATCGGATTCCAGAGCTCCCTTCGGATTCCGTGGCTGCCGAACTCCACCGTGACCCCCCGCCACTCCCGCTCCCAAACCAGACCGACGGATCCCTGCTCCACCTCCTCGCCCGTTCTCTGCCGCACGTTGAAGGGGTAGGCCTGCGTCGGGTCTTCCCCAAGGAGGGCGCGGCTCAGTGAACCGGGGTTCTCGGAGTCTTGGGTGACCGCAGTCAAGGTCAACGCCATTCGTCCGCCGGCCACCCATCGGGTGAGCTGGACATTCCCGTTCGAGCGTTCCGCACCGCCGTAGACACCCTGACCTGCCACGGTATTGGATCGGAAACCGTCGAATGAGAAACGCCCAAGGCTGATGAGGTACCCCGTCTCCGCCACCGTCCCTGAGAGGAGTGCGGAGGCTCGGAAGAGCCCGTGGCTCCCAGCCAGGAAAAGGGCTTCAGGCCTTAAGGGTTCTCCGGCCCCGGGCGCGGGCCGGGAAGAAAACCGGAGGACCCCTCCGGCCCCATTCCCGTACAACGCGGCCCCGGGTCCCCGGAGAACCTCCACCGAACCCAAAGAGAAGAGGTCCAGGTGATCCAGAGTCGATTGGCCGTCCGGGAGGGTGGCGGGGATCCCGTCGATCAGGATCCGGAGGCCTCGGACTCCGAACTGGGTCCGGGCTCCGATCCCCCGCAAGACGATCCTCTCCCCGGTGGAGAAGTTGTACCGGTTCTGGATCTGAAGACCGGGGATGGCCTGAAGGGTTTCCTCCAGGGAAGCACCGGACCGTCCCCCGAAGAGCTCCACCCGGCCCAGATTCGAGATGGAGAGAGGGGCTTCCTCCAGGCCCATGGGGGTCCGAAGAACTCGAACCTGGAGCGGGGGGAGGAGGACCGGGCGGATGGTGTCCCCTGCCACCGAATCCGGGATCACGGTCTGGGCGGCCGCCCCGAGGGGAAATGCCAGGCAGCAGACCAAGCCGACCCCTCCCACCAGGCCGAACCGAGGGCCGGATCGCCTTCCTCCTCGACTCACTGTGCCCGACCTGTCGGCGACTGGGTGATGGGTCTCTCCTTTCTACTCATGTCAGTTCCGGATGGCAGTGGCGTCCCGGAGGAGGGACCGAATCTCTTTCGCCCTCCCGGAAGCCTCCAGAGCCGACCAGAGGTGTCGGACAGTGGCCGAGTCCACCAATCCACTCGGTGAGCCGTCTTCCGGGGTGGAAAGACCCCGGTCCATTCGGAACCGATCCACCGCCTCCGCAGCCTCCTGGGTGAACAGATCCGAGCCCTGCCCCCGGGTCAGTTCCTCTTCATGGGGCCGCAAGAACCCCAGAGCGTGGAGGATGACCTTCAGCTGCCAGATGTCGGGGCCTGAAAAAACCTCCAGGCTTCGATATCCCAGGGTCTGGGAAACGGCGTCGAACTGCCTCCTGAGCTCAGCCACCGGGTCGGGGTGTTCACAGACGTTGAGGAACACGCTCTGGCCGTCGGGGCGAGTACTCCTTTCCGGCCTGGGGTCGGCGATCAACACCGCCGCCGATTGGCGTCGCCCCTTTCGTTTGTCCCCCCCGGCCGCGTGGCCGGCTTCCAGAGCGGCGATGAGACGGTCCGAAAGAGACCGGCCCGAGGAAGCGGTCTGACGCATGGTCCTGGCGACTTCATCGAGGACTTCGGGGCCTGTAAGGATGTTGCCCTGGGTGGCGAAGTTTTCACCTCTCCTCTCTCCGGCCCACGACGAAGCATCGGCCCCGGTGTGTTGGCCTGTGGCACCTAGAACCGACACCACGGCCACCTGGCGGCGGTGGGCTCCTGGGTCCTGGGAAAGGGCGGCCTCCAGCGCGGCTTGCGGATCAAGCCCGGTTGCCAGCAGGTCCAGGAGCTCCGCTCCGTATTCCGGGCGGGTGAAGGCCTGGGTCGCCACTGCTCCCACTCCGGCCCTGACCCAGGGGACCCGGTTTCCGACGCAGGCGTTCCGGGTGGTGACGGCAACGCCCACTTCTCCCGTCTCCGGATCGGAAGCCAC
>CBDUAX010000335.1:0-5701 GCA_965365235.1 uncultured bacterium | reverse complement strand
CCTTTCGGAGGGATTCGTCACGCTCCTGCTCGAGAATGACGCCGCCCGCCTGGACGCCGTCATCAGAGCCCTTAAAAACACCGGGGAGTTCCGGAGCCTCGCCAAGCCGAACCTGGTGACCCGCGAGGGGCAGGAAGCAACGTTCTTGGCCGGTGGCGAGTTCCCCTTCCCCACCATTCAGGGCGGAAACAGCAACGCCATCGTCATTACCTGGAAAGAGTTTGGAATCCGCCTGAACTTCACCCCGAACATCACCAATGCAGGGAACGTCCGCCTCAAGGTGGCCCCCGAGGTGTCCTCACTGGACTTCGGGAACGGCCTCACGTACGAGGGCTTCTCCATCCCCACCCTCCTGGCCCGGAGAGTCGAGACGGACGTCGAACTCCGCCCGGGACAGACGCTGGCCATCGGTGGGCTCCTGAACAACCAGATGGTAGAAGACGTGGACAAGATCCCGCTGCTTGGCGACATCCCCATCCTCGGGTTTTTCTTCCGCTCGAAGCAGATCCGCCAAGAGCGGACCGAGCTCCTGGTTCTGGTCACTCCACACATCCTGGATTCCGACAACCTTCCTGCCGAGGCGCTGCCCACAGGAGAGGCTGAGGTCTGGGACTGGGACCGTCACATCCGGAACTGGGTCCGAGAACGGTCTGCCGCGACCGTGACCGGCTCCGGGGGAAATTGAGGAACCGATCATGAACGGTTATCCGCGTCGCCGATCCATCGCCTCGAATGAGCGAGGGGGAGTCCTGGCCCTGATGGCCGTGGCCCTCGTGGTTCTGCTGGGGATGGCAGCTCTCGCAGTCGACCTGGCCATGGCCTTCTCGGCCCGAGCCGAGGCCCAGAGGGTTGCTGACGCCGCGGCGCTGGCAGGGGGGAGTGCCTTCCTCGATCTGTCCCCCACCCTGGCCGAGCCGGTAGCCCACGACCGGGCCTACGAGTACTCGATCCAGCAGGCCATCCGCGGGGAGGCCGTGGACTCATCAGAGGTGACGATCCAGGTGATTCCAGACTCCATGAAGGTCCGGGTATGGGTCAACCGCACCGGCCTCGCCACCTGGTTCGCCCGCATTCTGGGCGTCGATGCTCTGGACGTGGGCGCCATGGCGGCTGCCCAGGCCTCAGCGGCTGGCGCGGCTACATGCGTAAAGCCCTTCGCGGTACCCGATGTCTGGTACGAGCCACCCGAATACGCCGGCGGTGACGACACCGACGGAGACAAAGTTTGGGAGGAGGGGGAGGACTGGACGTTGGGGGATGACCCGGGTGAGCGGTACCAGAGGTTCGATCTCACCAATCCTGATGACCTGAATGCCACTGGGTATGGGAGTCGGCTGCGGTCGGACTATGTCCAGGATTACGGTCGGGACATGGTTATCAAGGTCAGCGACCCGAACTCGGACTTCCAGATGTACCCGGGGATTTTCTACCCCTTCCGGATGCCGGAGGACGATTCCAGGCCCGGGTGTGATGGGGGTCCGGGGGCCACAGGAGATTCCGGTGGCGCGGTATACCGGAACAACATCTGCGAATGCAACAGCAACCCCATCGACTTGGGCACACCCTATCCGGTGGAGCCCGGGAATATGATCGGGCCCACCTTCCAGGGGATCGGGGACCTGATCTCCAACGATCCAGATGCGGAATGGGACCCGAGCACCAACTCCGTGACGGGATCGGCGTGGGAGAACACCGAGGGGGGTTGGATGTCCAGCCCCAGAGTGATCAAGATCGCCCTTTTCGATCCCACCCAGATGACGGGCGGAGGGATGCAGGATCTCACCTTCAACAACATCGCCCTCATGTTCCTGGAAGATCAGAGGAGCCCCCGGGATCCCATCGTGGGCCGGTTCCTCTACTTCGCCAACGGATCCGGGGGCGGCGGCCCCACTTCGGGATCTCTCGTTCTTTACCTCCGACTCGTGGAATAGGGGGGTTTTCCCTTGCTCGATTGTGTGCTGATTTCTTCCGACGAGAGCTTCCGCCACTCGGTCCTGGGCATCATGCAGAATCCCGCTGCCCAGTCCCGTCTGGTCCTCGATCTCCAGGCTTCGGCCGAAGAGATCGACCGGGCCAACGTAGGGCGGATTCTCCAGTCCCAACCCAAGGTCGCTTTCCTGGACCTGGGTAAGGACCCCTCAGGCGTGAAGAGCATTCACGCCCTGAGTCAGGAATCCCCGGACTTGAGGCTCATCGTAGCCGGGCCCGAGCTCTCAGCCGATAGTCTGCTGGCAGTCATCCGGGCTGGGGCTACGGAGTACCTCCCTCGACCGTTTTCCCGGGAGGACGTCCAGGATGCCTACCTGCGGGTGCGGCGACGGACGCGGGTGACCTCCACCGAAACCCCCTCCAAACCCGGGCGCGTCAGCACCGTGTTCAGTGCAAAAGGCGGGACCGGGGTCACGACGGTGGCCACCAATCTTGCCATCGTTCTCCGGCAGTTGACCCGGAAAGAGGTCCTGCTGGTGGATCTGGCCCCCTCCATGGGGACCGCGGCGGTGGCCATGGGCCTTGAACCCCGATACACCTATCTGGACCTGATTCAGAACTTCCACCGGGTGGACGAAGAGCTATTCCGGTCCTTCCTGGAAACACACGAGTCCGGTGTTTCGGTCCTGGCCTCCCCGTGGCTACCTGGGGACACGGCCCTGCCCTCCGGAGACGATATCCACGGGCTGATCCGCCTCTGCCAGAAGCACTTCGATTACATCGTGGTGGACGGGGGCAGCACCTTCTCGAGCCAGCTCGTGACCATCCTTCACCAGTCCGAGGACCGGCTCCTGGTGACGACGCCGGAGCTGCCTGCCCTCCGGAATCTCAAACAGGCCATGGACATGTTCGGGCGGACGAACGGCAAGGTCGCTCCTCGCCTGATCCTCAACCAATACAAGCAAGGTATGGGCCTTTCTTCCAAGGACGTGGAAGAGGGGCTCGGCCACGCTACGGCAGCGGTGCTGGAGCGGGACGAATTGGGGATCACGAACAGTGTCAACGTGGGACGCCCCGAGGTTTTGACCGGCAAGTCACCCTTCGCGAAAGCCCTTTTGAAGCTCGGGAGTGAGCTGGCTGGTTCGGATGTGGTGGCCCTCCCCCGGAAACGAATTCTCGGGAAGTTGTTCAAGGCCTCGAAACCTCAGAAACAAAATGGCAAGGAGTCGAAGTGATGGAAGCCTGGAAAGAACCCATGCCCCTGGACACAGAAAGCAACTCGCCGACCCAGCTCGTCGAGGAGCCGACCCCGGTGTCCCTCAAGGGGATGCCAGAGATCAAGGCAGGAATCCATCGGAAACTCCTGGAGCGCCTGAACCTGGCCAACCTGGAAACCGTCAGTCGCGACGAGGCGAAAGAGACGATCCGGGACGTGATCCAGGATATCCTGCATTGGGAGCGGACCACCATCGCCCTGAACCTGCGGGAGCGGGAAAAGCTGGCCGACGAGATCCTGGATGAGATCTTCGGCCTGGGGCCGCTGGAGCCTCTGATGAAGGACCCTGAGGTTTCAGACATCCTGGTCAATACCTACAAGGACGTCTGGGTGGAGCGGAACGGGAAGCTCTACCAAACCGACATCCGCTTCCAGAACGATCGGCACCTGATGCAGGTCATCGACCGGATCGTATCGGGAGTGGGGCGCCGGATCGACGACTCTTCTCCGATGGTGGATGCCCGGTTGCCGGACAACTCCCGGGTAAACGCCGTGATTCCCCCGCTGGCCGTGGACGGTCCGCACCTTTCCATCCGGAGATTCAAGCTGGACGTCCTGTCCGGCGAAGACCTCCTGGAGAAAGACACCCTCAACTCCGCCATGCTGGAGGTCCTCAAGGGCGCCGTCAGTGCCCGGCTGAACATCCTGATTTCCGGCGGCACAGGAGCGGGGAAGACCACGCTTCTGAACGTCCTCTCGTCTCACATCCCGGTAGACGAGCGAATCGTCACCATCGAGGACTCCGCCGAGCTCCAGCTTCGGCAGCCCCACGTCGTCCGCCTGGAATCCAGGCCCGAAAACGTCGAGGGCCGAGGAGCGGTCCCGGTGCGCTCCCTCGTGATCAACGCCCTCCGGATGCGCCCAGACCGAATCATCGTCGGTGAGGTTCGAGGTGCCGAGGCCGTCGATATGCTTCAGGCCATGAATACGGGCCACGACGGAAGCCTGACAACTCTGCACGCCAATACGCCGCGAGATGCCTTGAACCGGCTGGGGACCCAGGTCGCCATGGCGAACCTGAACCTTCCGGAACGGGCAATCCGTCAGCAGATCGTGGGTGGAATCCAGGTAGTGGTGCAGCTCAGCCGTCTCTCCGACGGGACCCGGAAAGTCGTGTCCATCTCGGAGATCACCGGGACGGAGGGCGATGTCATCACCATGCAGGACCTCTTCGTCTTCGAAAGACAGGGCATCGGAGACGACGGGACCGTGCTTGGCCGCTTCAAGCCCACGGGAATCCGCCCCAGGTTCGCCGACGCCCTCAAGGCGAAGGGTGTGGAGTTCGACGGCGGCACCTTCCTCGACGTCGAGGAAACCCCTTCCCGTCGCGGCCTCTCCTGGGACCGGAGGAAGTAATCATGATCGATCCCCGATGGTTTACCGCCATTCTGTTCTTCTCTGCGGCCGTTTTCGGCACCATCTCCCTGGCCCTCCTGTCAGAGGTGACCCGCGGGTGGTGGCGGCGGCGGCGGGTTGCCAAACGACTTCGGCCGGTCCTCCTGAACCAACCCACCGAGGCCCACAAGAGGGATCTACACGACCTGGTGCGCCCCGATGCCCGGGGGGGGGTGAACAGGCTTTCGAGCTTGCTTCCGGGTCTGAGACATCTGAGCGCCCTCCTGGAACAGAGCCGCCTGGATTGGAGTCCCTGGACCTTCTTCTTCC
Organism: uncultured bacterium; assembly: GCA_965365235.1. Lineage (GTDB taxonomy): Bacteria > Gemmatimonadota > Gemmatimonadetes > Longimicrobiales > Gaopeijiaceae > CBDUAX01. Next base: position 831 of record CBDUAX010000335.1, on the reverse strand, counting down.
TCACCGTGGGCTTGGCCTTCGGTCTGGGTGGAGCCGTCTTCCTGGTCACCAAGTCCCTGTTCTTCGGCACTGTATGCGCCATCTGTGGCGCGGCGGCCCCCTACTTCTACGTCATCCGGAAACAAAAGGCCCGCTTCAGACAGTTCGAAGAGGAATTCCCCGAGGCCATCGACCTCCTCACTCGCGCCATCAGGGCCGGGCACCCCCTTTCTTCCGCCATGCGGATGGTGGCCGAAGAGGGTCCTCCGGAGGTGGCTGAAGAATTCCGGCGCACCTTCGAGGAGCAGCGTTTCGGGCTTCCGTTCGACGAAGCCCTCCTTGGCATGGTCGATCGAACCGATATGGTGGATGTAAGGATCTTCGCCATTGCGGTACTGGTACAGCGGGAGGTAGGAGGAAATCTCGCCGAGATCCTGGAAAGCCTCGCGACCACCATCCGAGCCCGTTTTTATCTCCGCCGCCAACTCCGCGTCTACACGGCCCAGGGCCGACTTACGGGGTATGCCCTGGCAGCGCTCCCAGTGGTCCTGGGATTCATCATCTTCCTGCTCCAGCCCGAATACATCATGACCCTTTTCAGCAATCTGGCCGGATGGCTCCTGGTGGGCACCGCAGTGTTTCTCCAGTTCGTCGGAGCACTGTGGATCAAGAAGATCATCAACATCGACATCTAGGGGGATCGTCTCGTGCTTTTTATCACTGCTTTTGGATTCGCCCTCTCTGTGGCGCTGTTGGTGGTGGCCGCGGCGAGTCTCCGGCCAGCACAGGCTCGGCCTTCCAGGCACCGATTGGTGGAGCTAGGTCTCAAGGGACCTTTCTCCAAGGATGCTG
>CBDUAX010000334.1:0-5712 GCA_965365235.1 uncultured bacterium | reverse complement strand
TTTTGGGCCTGGCGGATCGGGTCCAGCGCCTGGAGGTTCCCCTGGCCTGATCCACTCCGCCGCACCGCATCTTCCCGACCTCCTTTCCGGCGCCCATACCCCTTCACCGCAAACCCTTTTCGATTTATCTTTTTTGTCTGTTCGCCAGTTTTCGGTCCTCCCGGACCCAACGAGGTTTATGATGTCTGACATGCTGCGTGAGCTCGAGCAAGAACAGCTTCGGCAGGACATGCCCCTTTTTTCAGCCGGGGACACGGTCCGGGTTCTCTATCGCGTCCGTGAGGGCGAGAAAGAGCGAATCCAGGCCTTCGAGGGGGTTTGTATCAGCCGCCGGGGAGGTGGAATCGGCGAGTCGTTCACGGTTCGGAAGATCTCTTCCGGGATCGGTGTGGAGAGGATCTTTCCCCTCCATGCCCCCACGGTGAAGGGTGTGGAGGTTGTTCGGCGTGGGCGCGTCCGCCGGGCCAAGCTCTACTACCTCAGAGGTCTGCGCGGTAAGGCGGCCCGTATCCGGGAGAAGCGCACCCATTAGCCCTTCCCCGGCAGAGAAGCCGGAAATGGACGGAGCAGACCGGCTCCAGAGCCCCCTCGATTACGAGGATCAGTTCTGGAGCCGTGGTCTTTTTCGGGTGGCCGGTGTGGACGAGGTGGGCAGGGGACCGTTGGCCGGCCCGGTCGTGGCCGCGGCGGTGGTTCTGAAGCCGGGGACCTGCGTCCCGGGGGCCCGGGATTCCAAAACGCTCTCGAAGTCCAGAAGAGAAACGCTGGCCCAGGAAATCCTGGCCAAGGCGGCGGCCGTTTCCCTGGGGGCCGCCTCCGTTCGTGAGATCGATCGCCTGAACATTCTGGTTTCCACCCGCTTGGCCATGTCCCGGGCCCTCCGGCGACTTCCGCACCAACCAGAGCACGTGGTGGTGGATGGTCTTCCGGTGAAAGGCTTGGAGTGGGCCCATGAAGCCATTGTGGGTGGAGACGATCGGGTCCATTCCATCGCCTGTGCTTCCATATTGGCGAAGGTGGTGCGGGACCGGTTGATGGGCCGCCTGGCCCGGCGTTATCCAGGGTATGGATGGGAAACGAATATGGGGTACGGCACGACCCAACATCTGGCAGCACTCCGGGGGCTCGGACCGAGTCCCCACCATCGCTTGACCTTCGGCGGCGTTCAGATGGAGATGGATCTCTGACGGCCTCTTTCTGCCGTGGGAACGCTCCCCGACGTGCCCCCCTCCCTCCGCCCAACATTGGTCCGATCCAGGGTGTCTTTTTGGCGGAGTGGGTTGTGGCGGCGGCCGCCGTTCTGACTTATCCTCCTCCCTCTCCAGAGACCCCCGATTCCTTGGAGCAGCGGGGAATCTGGATGCAAAAAAGACCTTACTAGACCTCATCTACGGAGCCGTCCTCATGCAGCTTCCAAGACGACCTCTTTTTCTGGGTGTTCTGATCGCCGTGTCGGCCGGGGGATTTTCCTGGCCTGCACCGGTGGAGGCACAGACGCTTTCAGAGGATCACCTCTCCGCCTTCACCTACCGGAGCATCGGGCCCACTCGGCAGAGTGGCCGGTTCGTGGACTTTGCCGTGCCGAGCCAGCTTCCGGGCACCTTCTACGCCGCCACGGGGTCCGGCCATCTGTGGAAGACGGAGAACCACGGCCTGACCTATGAGATCCTTTTCGACAACGAGGACGTCTACTCCATCGGGGATATCACCGTCGCCCCCTCGGACCCCAATATCCTCTACCTGGGCTCAGGGGAAGCCAACAACTCCCGGAGCACCTACTGGGGAGACGGGGTCTACAGGTCCACGGACGCCGGGCAGACATGGACGAACATCGGGCTCCCCGAGTCCCATCATATCGGCCGGATCGTTGTCCATCCCTCCGATCCGAACACCCTGTATGTGGCGGCCCTGGGCCATCTCTATTCGGAGAACCCTGAACGGGGCCTGTACAAGACCACCAACGGCGGCCGGAGCTGGGATCAGGTCCTGGCACCGGTTGTGAACGGGAAGACCATCGGTGTGGTGGACGTTGCCATGGATCCACGGGATCCCGATGTCCTTTATGCCGCCACATTCGACAAGGTGCGGGTGCCCTTCTCCTACGACCTCGGTGGCCCCGGCAGCCGGGTCTACAAAACCACCGACGGCGGGGACAACTGGGAGATGCTGACGGGTGGCCTTCCCATGGGGATGCTCGGTCGCATAGGGATCTCCATCTACCTCCGCAACCCCGATATCGTCTACCTGAACATCGAGAACGCCAACAAGCCGGATATGTCGGACGAGGAGCGCTACCAGGAGCTTCTGGACCACAAGCCCAGCCGGGGCATGATCGACGGTGAGGTCTACCGAACCGACGACGCTGGGGCAAGCTGGCGAAAGGTGAACCCCGACGATCAACCTATCGGTGGTGGACCGGGCTATTACTACGGTCAGATCATCGTCGATCCGAACGACGACCAGGTCGTCCACGTCCTTTCCGCGGGCTCCTACGGGACCACCGACGGTGGTGAGACCTGGGACAACCGGCCCCTGGGCTTCGGTGGGGACGACCACGCCCTCTGGATCGATCCCGAGAACTCAGACCATATGCTGCTGGGTTATGACCACGGACTGGGGGTCACCTGGGACGGTGGCGAGAACTGGTACCATCCGGACAACCAGTCGCTGGCCCAGTTCTACGCGGTGGGCTATGACATGTCGTACCCCTACCGGGTGGCAGGTGGGCTCCAGGACAACGGGTCCCACATGGCATACAACACCAACCCTGCCGGCGGACCCATCCGATTCGAGCATTGGTCCCGGGTGGGCGGTGGCGACGGGATGTACAACGTCTTCGAGACCTGCACGAACCGGTACCTCTTCAACGAGTCCCAGTTTGGTCCCCTTTCACGGCTAGACACCTGGTCCGGAGAGAGAAAGGGCATCCGGTACAACGATTCGGAGCTTCGCTGGAACTGGAACGCGCCCATCCTGGTCAGCCCCCACGGCTGTACAACGGTGTATCACGCCGCCAACAAGCTCCTGAAATCGGACAACCTGGGTGAGAGCTGGGAAGTCATCAGCGACGACCTCACCAGAGCCGATCCCGCCACGATCCCCAACGGGAAGGGTGGGGATGGGAATATCCAGTACGCCACCATCACGACCATCGACGAATCGGTCCTGCAGGAGGGGTTGATCTGGGTGGGGACCGACGACGGATACGTCCAGGTGACCCAGAACGGCGGGCGCGGCTGGACACGAGTCAGTGACAACATCCCGGACAACCCCGAGTATTGGGTGAGCCGGGTGGCCCCCTCTCATCACGACCCGGGTACGGCGTACGTCTCCATGACGGGGATGCGAAGGGACGACTTCCGTGCCTTGGTCTACAAAACCACCGACTTCGGTGAGAGCTGGACGGATATCTCCGCCAACCTCCCGGAGGAACCCATCAACGTCATCCAGGAGAGCCCGAAAAACCCGAACCTGCTTTTCGTGGGAACGGACTTCTCGGTGTACGTGTCGGTGGATGGGGGCGGCAGTTGGACGAAGATGAAGAACAACATGCCCACCAACCCGGCCTACGATATCAAGATCCATCCAAGGGAGAACGACCTGATCGTCGCCACCCATGGCCGGGGACTCTACATCGCCGACATCGCACCCCTGGCCGAGATCACCCCCGAGGTGCTGGAGAAGGACGCCTACTTCTTCCAGCCCGAGTCAAAGGTGCGCTGGATCGCCTCCGATATCGGGAACTGGGCTTCGGACAACTTCGCCGGTGACAGCGAACCCATGGCCATCCCCTTCTACTACTATCTCAAAGACGGAATGGGTGGTGAGGTGACCTTTACCGTCTATCAGGGCAACGTGGCCATTGCAGAGATGACCGGTACGGCTGAGGCCGGCCTCCACAAGATCAACTGGCCCATGTCCAAGATGGAGGAGCGAAGCGAGGCCCAGCAGGAGCAGATGCGGGAGCGGATGGCACGCTTCGGCCGGCCGGTGACGGAGGAGGAGATCCGTTACACCAACACTCCGGCTCCGATCGGCGAGTACACCATCGTCATGTCGGTGAACGGGGTAGAGATGGAGCGGAAGGCGTCGATTCTCAAGGACGAATGGTGGATGGATCGGCGTTGACGTGGCGTCCGGCCCTCAAATACGTGCCGTGACCGTCCGATACTGAAAAGGGGCGTCACCTTCCGGGGGAGGGCGGCGCCCCTCTAGACGTCGAAACGGAGTCCAAGGGAAGAGACTTTTTGATTCGGGAGCGACCGCCTTTAATGTCTTCGTTTGAAAGAACTTCCCCGAGTGAACTGGAACGACCCCTTCCTTTCACAGACCTAGGGCTGACCCCAGAGCAGACAGAAATTCTGAGAACTGTATCCTCCCAGCGACAGGGATTGGTTCTCTTTACGGGGCCTCGCCGATCGGGTAAGTCCAGAACCCTGTATTCTTTTCTCGGCGAGCTCGATCTCAGGGAGCGGAGTCTGGTCTCCATTGAAGACCGGATCGAGTATGCGTTGCCCTTCGCGAGGCGAAGGGAACTCGACGAGGAAGCCGGAGACACCCTGGAGCTCCTCTTCATCGATGTGGTGGACGAGGCCCCCGAGATCCTCTTTCTCGGTGAGATCAAGAACAAAGTCGGCGCCTGGGCGTCGATGAAGTTCGCCAAGAAGGGGCGCTTGGCCGTTTCCACCCTCCCTTCATCCAATGCGACGACGGCCATATTCCGGCTGGAGCGTATGGGCATCCCACGAGACCTCCTCGGAGAGACTCTCATCACGATCGTGGCCCAGCGCCTGATCGATCGCCTGTGTCCTGAATGCAAGGAGGTCAAGCCCATCACGCTGGAAGAAGAGGACCTTCTGGCCCCCTTCACTTCCACCCCCCCCGAGGAGGTGGGGCACCCAGTGGGTTGCCCACGTTGTGGGGGCTCCGGGTTCTCGGGGAAACGGGCTGTGTTCGAGGTCGTGCGGATCGGGCCGGTCCTGGCTGAACTCATCAGCGGAGGCATGCCCATCTCGGACATCCGGCAACGAGCCCGAAGCCAGGGCACACCCCTCCTGACGGATGAGGGACTCCGGGGCGTGGCCGAGCTGGATTTCCCCGTCCGGACCGTCTACGAAAACCTCCTTCTGGAAGAGCTGGATCGGACCATGGCGGCTCGGGTCCTATTTGGGACGGCGCCGGCTTCCTCCCCGGGAGCTTCCCCACCGTCTCCCGCAGCAAGCGCAGAAAGACCCGAGTTGGGGGTTGGGGAAGAAAAAGAGGGACAACAATCCATCCTGGTGGTGGAGGACGATGCGGGGACTCGGATGCTCATCGAGCTGATCCTGTCCGGTGCCGGGTATTCGGTGTCCATGGCTGAGGATGGTGCGGCGGCCCTATTCAAGCTGGCTACGGAAGCCCCGGACCTGATCCTGTCCGATATCCACATGCCGAACTTGGACGGGATGAAGCTCCTGGAGCTGGTCCACCAACATGGAATCAAGGCTCCCGTGGTGATGCTGACGGCGGAAAAGTCGGAAGAAGTGGAGGAGAAAAGCTACGAACTGGGTGCTGTCGACTTCCTGAGAAAGCCCATCGACAAGGCCGTCATCCTGGAGAGCCTGGGGAAGGCACTGGCCAAGGCACCCCACTGAAGCTGTGGTGGGTTCCCGAGCGAGTTCCTCCACCTCCACCTTCCCGCCCCAAAATCCTCCCATTTCGGAGTTCCAGCGG
>CBDUAX010000333.1:0-5738 GCA_965365235.1 uncultured bacterium | reverse complement strand
ATTCTGGAAGCCATCATTGGAGGCTATCGCGACAATGCAGGCGGCCGACCTGGTGATTCTCAATGGAGCCGGCTATGAAAGCTGGATCGACAAGGTCAGCCTGTCGACCCAGAGGACATTGGACACCACGGCCGGGCTCGATCGACTCCACGCGGGTGGTCTCGATCCCCGGGGGATCCGGCAGCACCGAGGGGCCTGCGACCAGACTTACTTTCGCCCCCCGCCGCCAGGCGGCTGAGGCCAGCGCGAACCCCATCTTTCCGGATGAGCGGTTCCCCAGGAATCGGACTGGATCCAGCGCTTCTCGGGTGGGGCCGGCCGTGACCAGGACGGAGCGGCCTTCCCAGGCGGAGTCTCGCCCCAGCGCTCGCCCGAGATGGTCCACGATTTGGTCCACCTCCAGCATCCGCCCGTGTCCATCCCCCTCGCCCACCGCCAATGGCCCAGCGGCCGGCCCGGCCAGTGTGTAGCCCAGTGTCTCTGACAGGTGCTGGAGATTGACCTGCGTCTGGGGGTGGCTGTACATCCGCTCGTTCATGGCCGGGCAAAGGATCACGGGTGCCCGAGTCACCAGAAGGAGGGTCGTCAGAAGATCATCGGCAGCGCCCTGGGCTGCCCTGGATAGAAAGTTGGCCGTAGCCGGTGCCACCACCACCGCGTCGGCTTCCTGGCCAAGATGGATGTGGAGAGCGGGGCCGGAACCGGACCAGAGATCGGTCTGGACCTCCCGGCCGGTGACGCCCTGGAAGGAGAGGGGTTGGACAAACTGCTGGGCGCCAGAAGTCATGATGACGTCGACCCGGGCTCCCAATCGAGTGAGATCCCGGGCCAACTGTACCGACTTGTATGCGGCAATGCCGCCGGTGACCCCAAGGACCACCCGCCGCCCTTCCCAGGGCCGTCTGGGATGGAGGACGCGGACAGTCACGGGTGCTACTCCTCTCGCTTACGCCGTTTGACCAGCCGGAACTCGATCTGACCCGAAGTGAGGGCCTCCAGGGACCGGGTGGTGAGCTTCTTTTCCTGACCCAGAGCCAGGCTCTCCCGGGGGAGGGCATTCAACTCACGGGCGTATCGGGCGGCCACCAGAACCCCCAGGTACTTACTGTAGGTGTGGGCGGCGACATCGTCGGGCGTGAAAACACGCATAAAATCCGGTCCTCCTACTTGCGATCAGAATGTGTCTCCTGGTTCAGGAGGGCTTCCACTCCGCTCCTGAGCAGCTGGGCGTCTTCTAGGGATCCCGAGGGGCCCCCGTCCGCAGGCTGGCGTTTCCGGGCAAGATCCCGCACCTCCTTCGAAGCCCGCCTCAGATCGTCGTTGACGATAAAGAAGTCGAAGGCTTCGGCTGCCCGGAGCTCCTCCAAGGCCGTCCTCAAACGGCGTTGGATCTCCCCTTCCTCCTCGGTCCCCCGCCCTCTCAGCCGGGAGAGAAGAACATCCAGAGATGGAGGTAAGATAAATAGAAGCAGCGCTTGGGGAACCGCTCCCCGAATCTGGCGTGCCCCCTGAACATCAATATCCAGGACGACCTGCCGGCCTCCCTGGCCAGCCTCCCGGAGGCTGGAGAGGGGCGTGCCGTAGAACTCACCGTGGACCTGGGCCCACTCGGCGAACTCCCCTTCATCGATCATCCGCTGGAATTGAGGGTGGGAAACGAACCAGTAGTCGACCCCATGGATCTCCGTCCCGCGCCGGGCCCGGGTCGTGGCCGAGACAGAAAAGGCGAAATCGGATTCCGATTCCACCAGGAACCGGGCGATGGTGGTCTTCCCGGCACCGCTGGGAGCCGAAAGGACCACGGGGGCGAGCTCCCCGGCCGGGGAATTCATTCGACGTTCTCCAGCTGTTCTCTGAGGCGTTCGATCTCCTCCCGGATGGCCACCGAGGCATGCCCCATTTCCACATCGTTGGCCTTGGATCCAATGGTGTTGGCCTCCCGATGCATCTCCTGCACAAGGAAACCGAGGCGTTTTCCCACCGATTCGGTGCCGTCTCCGGAGAGAGTTTCCCGAAAAGCTTCGAGGTGGGCCCTGAACCGAACCAACTCCTCGTTGATATCCCATCGGTCGGCCATGTAGGCCACCTCTTTGGCCACCCGGTCCTCATCCACTTCGGCCTGTCGGGAAAGCTCCTGAATCGCTGCCAGGAGCCGGTCGCGCTCCTCCACCAACCGAAGTGGAGCTCGGGCTTCGACGGCGGAAAGCTCCGTCTCCATCCGGGCAAGCCGCTCCCGGAGGTCTTGCTCCAGAAGTGCGCCCTCTCTTTCTCGCATGGCAACCGCAGCCCGGGCCGCAGCCTCCGTGACTTCCTTCAGCGCGGCTTCGTCGATCTCCAACTCCTGGCCTGATGTGTCCGGGGCCTGGAAGAGGTCGTTGAAACGGAGGAGGGACGCCACCTCCACCTGGCCTTCGAGCCCCAACTCCAGACGCATCCGCTCCAGGAGGTCCCTGTAATGGCGGGCCCGTTCCAGGTCCAGCTCCGGGAAGTGCTCAGCCCCAATCCCCCTCTCCCGATCGAGGGTGAGGGTGAGATTGACGTGGCCCCGGGAGAAGAAGGTCTTCAACCAGCCCTGGATCGTGGGCTCGAGGCGATCGAAACCCGGTGGGGTACGGAGGTGGGGGTTGAAGAACCGGTGGTTGACCGTCTTGATGGCGACCCGGAGCTCGCCCCCTGGAATGGCCATCTCTGCCTCACCAAAGCCCGTCATGCTTCGGATCATCTAAGGTCGCTTCCGTTCAGTTCCACATGGTCCACCGAACCCCGTAGAGGGATCGGCTGAAGGGCAGGTTCCGGTCCGGGAAATCCCGATTTCCCTGCCGGATGGTGAAGTTCTCCCACATGATGAACGCCCGCACGGAAACCACTCGGATCTGGAGACGCACGTACCAGCTCTGGTAGAAAGGCACCATGGACGGGACCTGAACCGGCCCTGCCGTGGTCTCCGCCACCTCCGAGAAGGGGACCACCATCGGGTCCCGTCCCTTCACCCCCAGGTCGAACCACAGTTCCAGATTTCCGGTTGGGAAGAAGGTGTCGTGGAAGGTGAGGCTGGCGTCATAGCTCTGCCGGGGGAGGTACCGCCAGGGCATATCCTCGTCGGGGACCGGTTCTCTTGGCAGCTCCCCACCCGACCCGAGAGAATCCACAGGTTCGGAGAAGACGGATTCCAATTGGTCCCACCACTGGTAGGAGCCCACCAGGGCGAACCCCTTTGGGTACAGAGGCAGCCGACCCGAGAGCTCGAAACCGTCTCGAGTCCCACCCGAGCGAGTTTCTCCCGAACGGTCGGTGGGCAGGCCGAGGACAAAGAGGGAGTCGGAGGTCGCGGAGACACGGGCCGCTGCCAGGGAAAGACCTCGCCAGGAATAGCGGAGGCCGAAGCGGGTTCCCTCGACATCGGAGAATCTCGGCCCCGGAAGAGCCGGCCCCGTTGAGTCGGCCGGCTGAGGATCTTCCCCACCGGTGAGGGTGTCGGCCTCCGAGAGGGGAGCTTCGGGAAGGTAGGGGAGGCCCCACGAACCCGAGCTCCGTTCGGCGAAGAGGGAAAGGCCGTAGACCGGAGCGGTCCAACCCCGCAAGCGAGTCCGAGTCACCGTCTCTTCGCCCCAATCCTCCCATTCAAACTCCCCCCCCAGGCCCCCGAATCTCCCCAGCGCTCCAGCGGCTTCCAGAAAGGCGGAACTCTTGGCGATGCCCTCCCCTGAATTCTTCTGGATCCGCGCAACGGCCCGGATCTGTTCCGACCCGAAACCGAGCAGGGCGCCGTATCGGCTTCGGGTTTCCAACCCGAACTCGAAGCTGGTTGCCGAGTCGGTACTCAAGGAGGAGGAGGCGTAGAAGAGGTCCCCAACCAACCCCCGGCCCAGATCCCAGCGGCTCCGTAGATTCCAGTCCGTCCGGGATGCGGAGGGGGGAGAATACACCGTGCCCCGGCTCGAGGAGGTTCGCGAGAAGTCCAGAACCACCGATCCTCGGGACCCGATTCCCCGCCCGAACTGAATCCATCCCCCGGACCCGGATCCGGGTTCCGACCCCTGGAACCCCCGACTGTCCACTCGGTCCAGCGCAAGGGCCAAGCTCCCTCCGAAGGCTCGTGGCTGTACGAACGTCCCTCGGAAGACGTTGGTATTCAGGTCCCCCGTGCCCGCTTCCACCAACGAGAGGGGACGCCCGCTCTCCGCCAGCATCCGCTCCAACTCGATCCGGACCTCCCCTACACCCCTGACGACCCGGACGGATCGGAGCCCGGCCATCCCGATCCGAGAGAGGTCCGGGGTGCTCCCCTCCAGAGGAACCATCTCGATGCCGTCCCGGAAGACACGAATTCGTCCTCCTCCGGCTCCGAACGCCGACACCGAGACCGGCAACCCGTAGTCCCCCCCTCTCAGGAGAACCATCCCCGGCACTTCCGAGACGAGCTCGGCCAGGGTGAGGGCTCGACTTCCCAGGATTCCTTCCCGATCCCACTGCCAGATCCCTTGTTCCCAACCGGCGGGGGTGGGGGTTGCCAGCCTTGGGTGCTTCAGGGCTGGAAGGGTGTCCTCCGGCATGATGGAGTCGGCAGGAGTCTCCTGGCCTTCCAGGGCCAGAGCGGAATCCCCCACCGCGGCCAGAGAGTCCGGGAGGGTATCCGGCGGCCGGCGGAGAGAGTCCGGAACCACCTGACCGGTCAGGGAGGCCGGACAGAGCAAAAGGTAGAGGACAAGGAGAAGGGGGAGCTTCCTTCGGTGGAGGCCGACTGCACCAGACCGGTGTGGAATCACCCGAGGCGCCCTCGGACCCATTCTACCAACAGCCTGGTAGGCACTCCGAAGCCGCCTTTCCGCCTGTACGAAACCTTCCCATCACCATAGGCGGTGCCTGCGATGTCCAGGTGGGCCCAGGGCACCTCCCCCACGAATTCCCGCAGGAAAGCCGCTGCCGTAATGGTCCCTGCCGGTCGGCCGCCAATGTTCTTCAGGTCGGCAACTTCGCTCTCCAGTTGCTTCCCGTATTCACTCCAGAGGGGGAGAGGCCAGCAGCGTTCCCCGGACCGGTCCCCGGCGTCACGGAGCTCCTGAACCAACTCCTCGTCGGTTCCCAGGACCGCTGAGGCGTGATGGCCCAGAGCGATGACGCAGGCACCGGTGAGCGTGGCGCAATCCACCATGGCCGCCGGCTCGAAGGTCTGGGCATACGAGAGGGCATCGGAGAGAATGAGTCGGCCCTCGGCGTCGGTGTTGAGGATTTCCACAGTCTTCCCTTCCCGGGTGCGAACCACGTCTCCTGGTTTTACAGCCTTACCCGATAAGAGGTTCTCCGAGGAGGGAACGATCCCCACCACGTTCAGGGGCAGCTTGAGCTCCCCGATGGCATACATGGCCCCCAGGACCGCGGCCCCACCGGACATGTCGAACTTCATGTCCTCCATCCCCAGCGACGGTTTGATGGAGATTCCGCCAGCGTCGAATGTGAGCCCCTTCCCCACCAGGGCCAACGGGGGATCCTTCTTCTTCCCCCCCCGATGCTCCAACACGATCAGCCTGGGCTCCTCTTCGGTCCCCTGCGCCACCGCAAGGAGAGCCCCCATCCCTTCGGCCTTCATCTCCTTGGGCCCCAGGACCGTCACCTTCATTCCCAGCGACTTGGCCATCTGGGTGGCCTCTTCCGCCAGGTGGGAAGGAGTGGCGATGTTCCCGGGACGGCACTGAAGGGTCCGGGCGAAGTTTTCTCCCCGGGCCAATGCCAGCCCCACC
>CBDUAX010000332.1:0-5744 GCA_965365235.1 uncultured bacterium | reverse complement strand
AGAAGCAGAATGCCGAGATGGGGCTCATGCCGGTGGTGGCGGATGAGGAGGGCGAGTACGGGTATTTTGGCGAAAACCGCCCCATGGTGCAGGCCTTCCTGGAGGGAAGGCGCCCCGAGGAGAACTTCTCCGATGGGGTGGCTGTGGCCGAGCTTTTGATGACGGCCTATATGAGCGCAGAGAAGGGCGAGACCATTCCCTTCCCGCCCCCGGGGCTGGAGGAGTTCGTGCCGGCGGTGGCCAGGGGGGAGTGGAACCCCAAAAATCAGGGCTGAGGAAAACTGGAGGGGAGACATGCGGCGAATTGGCGTGGTGGTTTTGGGGTTCCTCGTTGCCTGCGGTGGGGGCGCGGACGAAGGATCCCTTTCGGGTCAGGAGACGGCCATGGGAGCGGAGCAGGAAGTGGATGGGGATTTCGAGGACCTTCTGAAATCCTGGAACGGGCGCTACCACAAGGGAGGGTGGAATCACTACGGACCGGGTTACTTCGAGCTGGACCCGGAGACCGGCGTGCTCACCTCCCACGGGGGTATGGGACTGTTCTGGTACAGTGTGAAGGAGTTCGGCGATTTTGTCCTGGAACTGGACTTCTTGAATGCCGACGTGAACACCAACTCCGGTGTCTTTCTCCGCGTACCCGGAGTACCGAGCAGCGACGACTACATCTATCACTCCTTCGAGGTCCAGATCAGCGATGCCGGTGAGGGGATTCACATGACCGGGGCTGCCTACGACGCCGAGGCCCCTACCCATCTCGCCTCAAATCCACCCGGGGAGTGGAACCACTTCAAGATCACCTTCGTGGGAAGTCGCCTCCAGGTGGAGCTGAACGGGCAGGGGGTGCTGAATTGGGAGGCCGAGCCCCGTGGCAAGGTTGAGGATTTCGCGCCACGGGGGTACATCGGCCTCCAGAACCATGACGATCAGAGCCCGGTCCAGTTCAGGAACATCCGCCTGAGGGAGATCGGGTAAAGCCGGCGGAAACAGCCCCGGCCTGGCTCAGTCGTCGAATTTCCAGTTCACCAGCGGGAGGATCGGCCAACGGTCCTTGGATCGGATGATGTTGACCAGCCCGATCTGCATCCCGTACATGTCCTCGGCGAAGTTCACCAGCCCGAACTGGAGGCCGCTGAACCGTTGGGAGGAGTTGACCGCTCCCCACTGCACCCCTTCCCCCATGTCCGTGATGTTCACGAAGCCATCCTGAAGGCCCAGGAAGGGCCCGTCCGTAACGTTCACGAAACCCATCTGCCAACCTGTGAAGGCCCCCTCAGCGATGTTGGCAACGCCGGCCTCGAAGCCCTTGACCTCTCCCAGGGTCCGGTTCACCAATCCCACATCCAGCCCCTTCATACTCCGATTGACACCGTAGATGAGGTTGATCCGGACGCCGCGGATGCCGGTATCATCATCCACCAACTGAATCGTCGGCCCCACCAGTGCCAGCTGGAAAGGCTTTTCCTGAGCCTCGGCAACAGCGGGGAGGAGAAAAAAAACAAGAAGTGCCGACCCAAAGAGGGCCTTTGGTTTGCCAGACATCACTTTCTCCGTTTACGGGGTAGATTCCCGAATATTCTCGTTTGCGGTCCCTGAGGGGTTGGTCCTCGGTTGGTAGTACGGAAAAAGGGGTCCAGAAGGTTCCCCCGAGGGGGGCGTTCCCCAACCCGACCCGACCCTCCCCAACCGAACCACCCGGTTCCCACCCGCACCGGAACCCCGGGGCCCCGAGGCCTTCCCTATTGCGGGGTCACCGCCTCGCTTCGAGTTTTTGAGCCATGAAAAAACCACGCTTCCGATCCGTCCTGTTTGCCCCATGGGTTGTGGCCCTTCCCCTGTCCACTTCCGTGTTGTCCTCCTGCGGAGGGGAGCCTCCGGCTCTGACCATCGGTGATGTCGAATACACCGAGTCCGAGCTTATCACCTTCAACCCTTCCCGTCGAACCCGATTGGCCGAGATCACAGCCTTCGGCCTGGCCGTAGCCCGAGGGGAGACGGAGGCGTTGGGAGCCCCTTTGGTGAGCCGGAGAAGAGGAGAGGCACTCCTGGACGCTCTGGAGAGGGAATTGGCGTTGGAGCTCGCGGATGTCGGGGAAGACGCCCTTCAAGCGCGTTACGCCTCGAATCCGGAATACGAGCTCTCGGTCCGACATCTGGTGGTCCTGGTCGAGGAGTGGGCCCCGGAGGATGAGGTCGAGAGCGCCCGTTCCAGGGCCCAGGAGGCACTGAGGAGAATCCAGGATGGAGAGGCCTTCCCCGAAGTGGCAGCGGCGGTCTCCGAGGAGCCCGGGGCGCAGGAACGAGGCGGCCTTCTTCAACCCGGCCGGGAAGGTACCTGGGTCGATACATTCTGGGATACCGCCAGCGGGTTGGAGGTAGGAGAAGTGAGCGGGGTCATTCGGACACCGTATGGTTTCCACGTGCTGAAGCTGGAGGACCGTCAACCGGTACCCTTCGAGGAAGCCCGGTATTCTGTCGTGGAAGAGGTCGCTTCCCTCCTGCCTTCTCAGTCGGAGGAACTCAAGGCTTGGGAAGATTCGGTGGTGTCGGTCGTCGTTGTGGACTCCATGGTCATTCAGGAGGCCTGGGCCGAGACAGGGTCACTCTTTCCCCTCCTCAGCCACGCCGCCCTCGCGGGAGGGGACGCCCCACCCCTGGCAAGGTGGCCCGGTGGCTCCTTTTCCGGTGAGGAGCTGAAGGCGTTCCTGGTCAGCCTGGAACGCCTCGAATGGGAACACGTCACCCAGGGCGGATTGGAGGAGTTGTTGAGAGTCTCCACAGGGGCGGCATGGAGGGCGTTCCTGAGTCAGGTGGCACTGGATCGCGGCGTTGCCCTGAGCCCCGAGAAGGAGAATTCCCTGGGCAGGGATTGGGAGGGTTCAGTGGCCAGCTGGGCTCAGGCTCTGGGGTTCCGGGAAGGGATGAGGCTGGACGCCCTGAAGAGTGCTGCACTGAACGGGGTTGCAGCCTCAGGCCAGGGGGCCCGGATTGCCAGAGACGAGTTGGAGGGGTGGGCCCCCATGCTTCTCTCGGCCTACCCCATCGGGCCCGAAGGAAGTTGAAGGACGACCTCCGACCCCGGCCCCGGCTCGGAATGGTATGTGAGATGGGCGGATTTCAGCGGCTCAGGGGCACGGTGGCCGAAACCAGGAATCCGGCCTTCCCGTAGAGGGAAAGTGTGGAACCTCCCCATCCGTGCCCTGCGTTGGGCTACATCTGAGCTGGGCCCGGCGGGTCGTTCGGTGGGTTTTTCCCAACAGGAGCAGGACCGTACATGAATCCCAAGACTCGGCGCCGCCTTCTTTTCCTCGGGGGGTTTTTCCTATACTTCGGCCTCCTCTGGTCCCTCTGGGATACGGCCATCATCTATCCCCTGAAAGTCTTCGTGGTTCTTCTCCACGAAGTGAGCCATGCCGCAGCCGCTGTCGCCACGGGGGGGACGGTTGAGAGGATTCTCCTCAACGCACAGCAGGGCGGCGTGACCTACACCCGAGGGGGGAGCCCGTTCATCACCCTCTCGGCCGGATACCTCGGGAGCCTTTTGTGGGGAACGCTATTCATCCTCTTGGCTTTCAGCCGCCGGTTGAAGCCTCGCTGGATCATGGCCGCCGTGGGTGTGTCCGTGTTGATCCTGACCCTTTCTGTCGTTCGCGGCTTCTTCGGGATGGGATTCGGGCTCCTCTTCGCAGGCGCGCTTTTGGCAGGGGCCAAGTACCTGAGCCAGGGGTTGAACCGAGCCTTCCTACTGGGCCTCGGCCTGACTTCCACCCTTTACGCCATCCTGGACATCAAGAGCGACGTTCTGGACCGGCCGCACCTTCCCTCCGATGCCGCCATGTTGGCGGAGATGACAGGCATCCCCACAGCAGCGTGGGGGTTCTTGTGGATCGGCATTGCGCTTCTGGTCAGCGCCTGGCTCCTTCGGTGGGTGGCCCGGCGGATGGAAGCCGGGGAAGTCACGACCTGACCCAACTCCTTGGGTAGCCGGTCTGGAGATGCCCTGCATGTAGTGGGAAACTCTTTCTAACGGAAAAAGACCCTTGCACTTGGACGGGTGGGTGGTGTAGAATCGATGCGGCCGAGATAAGTTCGGCTTGGGCCGAGGAGAAGAGTCCAGGGTGGCGCGACTCCTCGGACCGCGGGCAAGACGGCCCGCCGGCGTTCAGCCCAAGTATCCATTTAAAAAGGAGGTGATCCTTGTCTAGTCCGAGTATTCTGTGCAACCTGGCACGGGCAAGCGATCGCTAGGACGGCTCCTAAGTCGAACAAGCAGATCCAACAGTTCGCGCCGGCGTAGTTATCGCGCTGGGTTGCGACAGAAACACAACAAAGCCCCACCGGAAGCCTGACCGGTGGGGCTTTCCTTTTCCGCTACGCTTTTCGTCTTCCGGAGCGGGCTCAACCGAAATAGTCGGGCTCGTTTCCCTTCTTCCACTTGATATTGCACCCGATACTGGACTTCTGCTCCTGAGGGACTGGGGTACCGGCAAGGACTGCATCTACGGCCCGTCTCAAATCACTCCCTGTTACGGGGACGCCATTGCCAGGTCGGCTATCATCGAACTGACCCCGATAGACGAGCTTCCGTTCCTGGTCGAAGAGGAAGAAATCCGGGGTGCAGGCTGCCGTGTAGGCCTTGGCAACCTCCTGGGTCTCATCGACAAGGTATGGGAAGGTGTACCCACCCTCCTCGATCTCCCTGGCCATCCCTTCCGGGCCGTCCTGGGGGTAGTTCTCGAGGTCGTTGGACACGATGGCCACAACGGCCAGCCCACGATCCATGTACTCCTGG
This sequence comes from uncultured bacterium, assembly GCA_965365235.1. Taxonomy (GTDB): domain Bacteria; phylum Gemmatimonadota; class Gemmatimonadetes; order Longimicrobiales; family Gaopeijiaceae; genus CBDUAX01. The sequence continues at coordinate 955 of CBDUAX010000332.1, read as the reverse complement.
GCCAGGGACCCAAAAGCACTCCGGATATGAACCACGAAGGGGCAGTGAGAGCAGATGAAGGCCACCAACAATGCCGGTGCGTCGTCAAAATCGGAGAGAGATTTCCGTTGGCCCAGATGATCGGGTAGATCAAAATCCGGAGCCGGCATCCCCAGAGGTGCCATCGTGGAAGGCGTTGCAGCCATTTCGTTTTCTCCTGTCTTTGGGTCCAGGGAGGGGGAGAGCGGGCAACAGCACTGACGGTTGGGTGGTTGGCCATAGACGCCCTGGAACTCTCCTCCTTTCCCAACTCTGTGAGAATAGAGGTCGGATCCGAGCCGGGGTAGATCCACCCGGCCAGGAGCGGAGGCTCTTGTTTTTCCTTTAATCTTAAATTATTCTCTTTCTAACCAAATTTTTCACCTCGATTTCAGGCCATCGGCCAGCGACGCAGGAAAGAGAGAATACGATGCTCCCTTCACCCACTCCTGGATTCCACCACATCACTATGGTCTCGAGAGATGCCGCGAGGACCCTTTCCTTCTACCGAGACCTTTTGGGCCTCCCTCTGGTAAAACGGACGGTGAACTTCGACGACCCAGGAGCCTACCACCTCTACTTCGGCGACACCGTGGGCCGCCCCGGGACCATCCTCACCTTCTTCGAGTGGCCTCGGGCACAGCGGGGCGGGTGGGGAGTTGGAGGTGTCCATCACCTCGCCCTGGGAGTGGCCGGGGTCGAGGCTCAGCTCAAGTGGAAACGCCGACTCACAGACGCGGGCATCTCGGTTTCCGGCCCTCTGGATCGAGGGTACTTCACCAGCCTCTACTTTCAGGATCCCGACGGGCAGGTCCTGGAGATCGCCACTGCAGGACCCGGCTACGCCATCGATGAGCCCATGGAAGCGCTGGGTCAGCGGTTGATCCTTCCCCCGAAGGAGCGTCTACCGGCAGGTAGGAACGAAGAAGAGATCGGG
>CBDUAX010000331.1:0-5753 GCA_965365235.1 uncultured bacterium | reverse complement strand
GTCAGCTCATCACCTACGCCGACAGCCTTGGCGGGGATCTGGGCTCTCTCCGGGTTCCCCCGCCGTCCCTCTCCACTTCTCATGGAAATAGAGGAGGGTGAGGCCGATTCCCGCGCTCCCACCGATCACATCATAGCTGGCCTGGTCGGGATCATCCCCGAACCAGGCCACCCCCCCGTCCAGCGGCTTAGCAGCTACAAAGATCTTCTGGAGAAGCTCCCTGGCCCCGACGCCGATCTCGGAATCTCCTCCGACTGCAAAGACCTCATTGAGGGTGTACGCCACTCCCGCCAGGCCGGTGTAGAGACCAAAATCCGGCAGTTGCGAACTCCCTGGTCCATTCCTGGAGCCTTCGAGAAGGTGCCGTGCCCCGGCCTCGGCGTCTCGCAGGTATTCGTCTCTCCCGGTGGCGTGATGGAGCTCCAGGAGGAACAGGATGACGCCTGGAGTCCCAGAGTAGAGGTGGAGGACGTCCTCCCGGGAAACTCCGGGGGCAACCGGCCATGTGAGGCCAGAGGATGTCTCCCGACCGTTATGCCGAAGCCAGGCCCCGGTGGCCTCGGCCATGGCCAGGGAATCCCGGGGCCACGAAAAGCCAGTGGTGCCCAGGAGGGCCGTGCCTGCCGCGGTCACCTTGAGGAAATCCCGCCGGCAGAAGCCTGGAACCGTCTCTCTTTTTTCCATGAACAGAAGATGCCCCTTCCGGAACCGTCTCTCAACTCCATCGATACACTTGTCCAAGAAAACATTTTGACTGGAAGCTTTTTGAGGGTATACTGTTCGGGTCGGCAGGAGGGGAGTTCCGGGCCGGCCTCGACTCTTCCACGAAATGCGGAGTACGACGCCACGCTTCGGGACCTGGAGCGGAGCGACTCGGACGAGTCCGGGTGCACTCCACCCCCTAGCAAGGTCTTGGGCCTGTTCCTTTGGGGTATTCTCTCCGACAGGCCAACCTCCCGTTCTTGTTCCCCCACTCTTATGGAGATGGAAAGATGAAGCCCTTCGTGCTGGTGGCCCTGGTACTGGCCGCCCTCCTGACCGCCGTGACGTTGCTACCGGCTCAGAACCCGGTCGACGCTCCGGCTCCGGCCTACGCTGGAACCCTCCAAGGTGTCGCTGCCGATCCCCCTTCCCTGGTGGTACAGGACGACACCATCCGGATCCGCATCATCGCCGACGCCGACTCGGTCATCGCCGATCCGAGTTCTGTAAGGGTCCTCCCGGGTCAGGTGGTGACCTGGATCTGCGACCTGGGGGATTGGACGGTGAGGTTCCATGACGGCCAGCCCTTTGGCGAGGTCGCCGTTTCGCAAGGGATCCAGGGCAACCGGGGGCAACGTAGGGGGCAGGCCGTCAACGCAAACGCCCGGCATGACAGTTACAAGTACGACATCATGGTTCGGATTCCGGGGCAGCCGCCCCTCAGGGCCGATCCGGAGATCGTGGTGGGGCCCGAAGGGGACGGAGGAGGCCGCTAGTCTGAACGGTTCGGGGCAGACGCTCCCATCCGGCCCGAGGCGCCACTTGTATCAAGACCCCGGGGTGAGTTCGCCCAAAGGCCCGGACCTCGACGCTCGTCGGGGTCCGGGCCGCGGATCCCTCTCGGATCACCCTTCCGAATCCGGAGCCACCATCTCCTGGAATCGGGGGTTCTCCCTGAGGGGCTCCCACCACCAGTCTCCCGCGATGTAGGCTCGCCGGTGGGGCATGGCTTCCAGATAACCCTCGAGGAGGTCCAAAGCCTCTTCTTCCTGCCCAAGTCGAACCCGAACGTTGGCCTCGTAGTAGCGGGCATAGGCCCCAGGAGCGCCTTCGCTCCGTACCTGATCCACCACGGCTCTGGCGCTATCGGGTAGACCCGCAAGGGCAAGGACCGCCGCTACCTGGAGCCGACCCAGGCGCCAGGCTCTAGGAAGACCGTACCCTTCCGTGACCTGGTCCAAGAGGGCATAGGCGGTATCCACCACCGCGCCAGTCCCTCCACGTCCAGCCAGGATTACGAGCTTGGCCGCAGGGAAGGCCGGCTCAGCAGGGAACCGACGACGGCCTTCGTCCATCCAGCGGGTGGCAGTCTCCCCATCACCGAGGTCCAGCCAGACCTGGGAGAGGGTGAAGAGAATCTCCTTCTCGGCGTTGATCAAAAACGGATCTGCCTCCATGGCATGCTGGGCCGCAACCGAGGCTTCCGAAAACTCTCCACGAAGACGAAGCAACTCCGCCAGGGCGACCCAGGCCTTCACCTGACCCGGGTCCGCATCCACAGCCTTACGGAGATCGTCTTCGGCTTGAAGCGACAGGGCTTCCAGATTGTCGACCCCCACCCCACTACGAAACCGATCCACCCGCACCGTCCCCCTCAGTGCAAACGCACCGGCACTCGCCGGGTCCCGGGCGAGGGCCGCTTCGGCGTACCCTGAAGCCTCCTCCAAAAGGACCGGATCCCGGTTGGTAGTGGATGCGGAAATCAGCCCTGCCCTGGTCCGGGCCACCCATCCCCGTTCCAGAGCTGGAGCCACCCATGCCGGGTCCAACGATCCCGCCTCCCCGAAGAGGGAATCAGCCCGAACCAGGACCCTCGCTGCCGCGGCGGTGTCCCCCATGGCCCAGAGCAGGGTATCGGCATCTTCGAGTAGGTGCTGGGCTCGCTGGAAGAGATCCCATGCCTGAGGGTCCCTGGCTTCGTCCTCCCCAGCCAGGCGTTGTAGCTCCCGACCCAGAGACTGCCCAAGGAGACGGACAGCCTGACGGACGATCTCTTCCCTCAGAGCAAGAACATCCGTCCCCTCCCCCTGGATCTGCTCACTCAGGAGGTGCATTCCCGATGCGGCTTCGATGAGCTGAACCGTGACCGAGATCCGGTCTCCTTCGCCCTCCACGCTCCCCTCCACCAGACTTCCGACTCCCAGGACCCGCGCCAGGCTGTCCAACGGGATATCCAACTCGCGGAAGGGCTTGACTCCGTTTCGGGACACGACCTGTAGGGGCTCGATCCGGCTCAATTCATGAATCAGTGATTCGGTGATCCCGTTGGCCAGGTACCCCAGCTGACCATTGGGGCTATGGTCGTCGAGATACAGAACCGCCAGCCGGGTCGGGTCCAAAGCAGTCCCGACCGCTGTTGCGTCCAAATCAGGCGTGTTCCCAGAACGAAGCCAAAGGCGCCAACCAACCATGCCCATGGCCCCTGTGAACCCGAGAACGAAAACCACCAGGGAGGCTTTGAACGGCGTGCTCTGGAGGAACTGCTGAACCTGCGGTGGGAACGATTCATTCTCCCCGGTCCGTTGGACCCCCTCTGAGGTCAGATCGAAGACCCATGCAAAGGCCAGAACGCCGGGAAATCCCATGACCACCAGAACCACCAGAGCTCGGATGAGAAGGTCTGGATCGGCCACTGGAAAGACGGGGAGAACGGTGGAAGCGACTTCCACCACAGCCCAGGTAGCGACGGCATACACCGCGACAACCCTGAAAACGTGGCGACGCTTCAGTTCCGATAGGAAGACATTCAATCGTTTGAGGTGGGGGATCATGCTGGAAGTTATGTTCCCGCGAACGAGCCTACGTCAAGGATCTCGGGTACTCAAGCAGGTTTGAGGTCCGAGGCTTCCTCGTGGAGGAATTGAGAGGTGTGAGTTCGGTGGTAGCGGCTTGACCCGAGGCGGCTCGGCAGGTATGTAAGGCAAAACCCATCAAGCCAGGAGTACCGGTTTCGGGTCCGCTGTTGGGGCGATCTGGAACCCGTAACCACCTGAGGAAGTCAACCGGAGAAGGAGCCCCGATGGACGTACCAAGAGGACCCCGAAATCCCCTTTCTGGCCCGATCCGGCCTCTGGATGTCCCGTCTCTTCTGGTTCTGGGACTTCTTCTCCTCCTCTCCGTCCCGCCGCTCCTCGGCCAGGACGTCACCCTCAGTATGGGCACCCCCGAAGAGGTGGGGATGTCGCCGGCGATCCTGGATGCTGGGGTGGAACTCTACCGTGAAGCCATCGAGGCCGGTCACCTGGTGGGGGCTGTACTCCTGGTGGCGAAGGATGGGAAGATCGTCCTTCATGAAGCCCTGGGCTGGCGGAACAAAGGGGAGGGAATCCCCATGGAGAAAGGCACCATGTTTCGGATGGCTTCCAACACAAAACCCCCCGTCGCCACAGCCATCGGAATCCTGGTGGAGGAGGGCAAACTCGACTATGAAGATCCGGTCCGAAATCACATCCCCTCCTTCGACAACTATCGAGCCGGGTTCATCCAGATCAAACACCTGCTGAGCCACACGAGCGGTTTCCGGATCCCGACCCTCTTCCTCCACCCTTATATGGAGCCTTCGGCAGAACAACCGGAGGCGCCATCCCTACGCCTGGAGGCAGAACGCTTCGGGGAGGTCGGGGCGGAGGTAACGCCGGGAACCTCGTACTCCTATTCCAACCCGGGGTTCAACACTCTGGGGGCTCTGGTGGAGATTGCCTCGAACCAACCCCTGGAGGATTTCCTGGACGACCGGATCTATACGCCTCTTGGCATGAACGACTCCTACCACCACGAGGTCGCAGAGAAGCTGGACGGAAAGTTGGATCGGATGGGAGCCGTGTACTACGAACGGGAAGACGGCGAATGGATCCCGGGTTGGCAACCTGGAGACCCTCCTCAGGTCCCCTTTGTACGGGCATCAGGGGGCATGATCTCCACGGCTCTGGACTATGCGGCTTTCTGCCAGATGTTCTTGAACGAGGGCGTCTACGGAGGATCTCGGATCATCTCCCCTGAGACGGTGGAGACCATGACGAGCCCCTTCTTCCTGGCCGGCGGGGATGCCGACCGGGACAAAGGTGTATCCGTAGGCTATGGGTACGGGTGGAGTGTGGCGCCCGATGGTGTGTTCTCCCATACCGGTTCCGACGGGACCGGTGCCTGGATCGACCCCTCTGAAAACCTCATCGCATTGGTGTTTACGCAGACGCCCCGGGGCCAAAACCCCCGCGGGAAATTCCTCGAGCTGGTACGGTCAGCCATCGAAAACTGACAGGAGGTTCCGGATGCCTACCTACGAGTATGCATGCAAGAAATGTGGACATGGTTTCCAGCGAATCGAGAAGATCTCGGACCACGGAGAAAAGAAGGTGAAGTGCCCGGAGTGTAAGAGCACTCGGGTCGAGCAGGTGTTCGGTTCCGTGTTCGTGAAGACCGGGAAGAAGAGCTGACGGGTCTGGGGACGGGGGCCCGTCCGCTGCCCGGACCCACTTCGGGAAGGGGGTTGGAGGTAGAATTCCCCTCGACTTTCAACTCTTCTAGCGGTGAAAAAAAACCTGCAACTCCCCTGGGTTTCTCGTGCGGGTGAGGGCCGCAATGAGGAGGACCCGGGCCTTTTGCGCCGAGAGGTTGTCGGCGAATACACATCCGATGTCCGCCAGCGTCGTGCCCCCTCCGGCCCCTCCGTAGACGGGGATGACTCGTCCGGCGTGGGTACGGCTGGTGATGACCACAGGGATGCCCATATCGCGGGCTTCCTGGATTGCCTCGAAGAGCCGGCCAGCCAGATTCCCGTTTCCTGAGGCATCCACCACCAGGCCATCTACAGGCCCTTCCTTCAAAAGTCCGCGGATGAGGCGACCGTCGGATCCGGCGTAGTTCGGGATGATGTCTACGGTAGGTAGCGTGACGTCAGGAGCCATTTCAATGGTTTGTCGCCGGAAGGGTGCCCGATAGAACCGCACCGCACCGGCGTCCACGATCCCCAGGGCCCCGAACTCAGGCGTATC
>CBDUAX010000330.1:0-5767 GCA_965365235.1 uncultured bacterium | reverse complement strand
GTCGACCAGATCATGGAGACCAACGTCGTCGTTATCGAGAAGGGTTCGACCCTGACCCCTCCCTTCCCCACAGCCTCGATACGGAGCGCCTTTGGGCCTTCTATTTCCTGAGCGTGGAGGAGAGGGAGTGGGAAGATCGGGCCGTCTCCCTGGCCGACAGTCTCGTCGGATTGGAACTCCCCGAAGCTCTGGAGGTCCGAGGGCTGAGTGCAGCCCTCGAGGTCGTGCGGGCGAAAAACTCTCGCTGGCCCCCGAACAAGCTCAAGCACCTCCGGACGGGTCTTTCCCAGTTGAACCAGCTCGTGGATTTGGCACCGGCCGACCCGGTCCTCCGGTATCTTCGGCTGATGAGCTGCTACTATCTCCCTTTCTTCCTGGATCAGGACGACCTGGTGGAGGAGGACATGGCGGCCCTGGTCTCACTTCTCCCGCAAAGCGCTGAATTCTTCTCTCCCCACGTTTTCGAGGGTGTGGTGGAGTTCGTACTGGAGAACGCAGAGTTGGGAGCTGCCGCCCGGGAAAGCCTCTTTGCAGCTCTTGAAAACACCGGAGTCGACGCGTGAGCCGTTTCGGATACTCGGCTCTCGCCTGGAAGGCCTTCGACCTGGCTTTCGGGCCCAGGATGAGGCTAGGAGTCCGAGCCACACGGGTTGCCGGGATCCCCGGGAGGATGCCCAAACGCACCCCACTCATCCTCGTCTCGAACCATGTGAGCTGGTGGGATGGGTTCATCCTTCGCCCGGTTCAGCAGCTCCTTAAACCGGAGGAGCCTCTCCACATCGTCATGAAGGAGGAGGAGCTCTCCAAGCGCCCCTTCCTGCGGCGCCTGGGGGGGGTGGGGCTGGAGGCGGGTTCTGGGGCCTCCTTGCGTCGTCTTCTCCGGGATCTTCGAGAGGAACGAGGGCGGAACCCGGCGTACTCCCTTCTTTTCTTCCCTCAGGGTCGAATCTGGCCCAGCTACCGGAGGCCTCTCGGATTCCAGGGCGGAATCCGACTGATCGCTGGAGCGGTGGCCCCGGCCACGATCCTTCCGGTGGGGCTCCACCTGGAGGGGGGCAAGCACATGGCTCCGACAGCTTTCGTTTCCCTTGGAGAGCCTTTACTGGTGGACCCGGAGGGCCCGGACCCCAAGGTCCTGGAAGACGCAGTCTCGAGAGAGATCGACTCCATCCACTACTTCCTCGGCCGAACCGGAGAAGACGTAGACGACTCCTGGCCGAAATCTGGGGAAGCGCTTCCGGAGGCACCGGCGGACGTCCTTGAAAGAAGAAGATCATGCCGAATGATTTGAAACATCCCAGCACGATGAAGCTGTCCGGAACCCTCGAGAAGAAGAGAACTGTCGTCATCGGCAGTGGCTTCGGGGGTCTGGCGCTGGCCATTCGCCTCCAGGCAGCGGGATTGGACGTGACGGTCCTGGAGAAACGGGAAAAAGTCGGCGGAAGGGCTTATCAGATCAAAGACCGAGGGTACGTCTTCGACATGGGCCCAAGCCTTATCACGGCCCCACAAATCATTGATTCGGTCTTCAAGGCGGCTGGTCGGCGTCTCCAGGACTACGTGGACCTGGTACCCCTCGATCCCTACTACCGTGTGTACTTCCACGACGGCACTCACCTGGACTACCTGGGGGATTCGGACCGGATGAGGGAGCAGATGGGCAGGTTCAATGTCCAGGATGCGGCCCGGTTCGATGCATTCATGGAAGAGGTACGACCGATCTTCGACACTGTGATTGGGGATCGGCTTGGATCCAAGCCCTTCGACACGATGGGGACGATGCTGGGATTCCTGCCACGGATGGCCAAGCTCAAAGCCTACTGGCCGGTAACCACATTTGTGAACCGGTTCTTTAAAGACTTCCGGCACCGGTTCCTTTTCTCATTCCATCCTCTCTTCGTGGGTGGGAATCCCTTCTACACGCCCTCCATCTACCTGATGATCCCCTTCCTGGAGAGGGAGGGCGGCGTCTGGTTCACCAGGGGCGGGATGTACTCACTGGTCGAGGCAATGGAGCGCCTCTTCAAGGAATTGGGCGGGACCGTTCGAACCAGGGCGGAGGTCACCAAGATCCGCGTTTCGGAGGGCAGGGCCGTGGGGGTGGAAGCCGGTGGGGAGTTCTTTCCCGGGGAGTTGGTGGTGAGCAACGCGGATGTCGGACACACCTACAAACATCTCATCGAGAAGGAACACCGGAATCGCTGGACCGACCGGAAGGTAGAACGAACGGACTTCACCATGAGCTGCTTCCTTCTGTACATGGGCACCAAGAAGCAGTATCCACAACTGAAACATCACACGCTGATCCTGGCGGAACGCTACAAGGATCTCCTGAAAGACATCTTCGACAAGAAGATCCTCCCTGACGACTTCAGCATGTACCTGCATGTCCCCACCCGGACCGATCCCCACATGGCCCCGGACGGCTCCGAGAGCATGTACGTCCTGGTTCCGGTGGCCAACAACCAGTCAGGGCTCGACTGGAAGTCGTTGAAGGACGACTTCGCCGATAAGGTCCTGACCTTCCTGGAGGAGTGGGGGATGGATGGCCTCAAGGAGAATCTCGAGGTCCTCCACCTCTTCACCCCCGATGACTTCCAGAGTCAGCTGAACGCGATGCACGGAAACGCGTTTGCCATTGAGCCGAAGTTTACGCAGACCGCTTGGTTCCGGCCCCACAACCGAAGCGAGGACGTTCCCGGCCTCTATCTGGTGGGTGCGGGGACCCATCCCGGGGCTGGCGTGCCGGGCGTCTTCCTCTCCGCCGAAACGACGTATGGTTCCATCGCAGAGGACCATGATTTACCGGACCAGTGGGACTGGAACGAACGGGGAAGGGTCGACCTTTCGCCCGATGAGCTGGAGGAGATCTTCAGCAAGCTGGAGCAGGGTTTCGTGGGTGTCGGAGGGGATTCTGGGCGGTTTGCTCCAGAGGGATGACCCGGAAAGCCGAGGAGAAGAGGAAGGGGTGATCGATGTCGACGATCGGGAATAAAAAACCCTCAACGGGAATCGACGTTGAACCGACTCAGGTACCGGCTGAGTTTCACCTTCCGTCGTGTCGACCTCGAGGTCATTGAACGGACCTTTCCGAAGATCGGCCGCTCCGGCCACCCCCGGTCATACCTGCCGAGGCACCAGAAGATGCCGCTGTAGGAGTTCGGGTCCTGACCGTCCAATGCAAGCCGATCGTTCAGCTCGATCATGACGCCCAAGGCATCTCGTGCCGATACGCTCCACTGGAGGATCTTCTTCCCCCAGAGCATGCGCAGGTAGTTATGGACAACCCCCTCTTCCCGTAGCTGTTGTTGGGCGGCATTCCAAAGCGGGTCATGAGTTTGTGCTTCCCAAAGTTCCTCCAGGGAGTAGCGATGGGGTCTGGGGTCTCCCTCGTGGGCCGCCAGAGTATCCCTCGCCCACCCAGGCAGGGACTCGAACGCCCGATGGTTCTCCTGCTTGGAGGCCATGTTGAACCCCAACTCACGCCAGGTCACGAGTTGATCCAGGAAGGCCTCGGCCCCAGTTCCCATTCCCCACCACCCGCTCCTGGCACCGTCCGCACGATCTGAAAGGCGAAGCGGTGTCCACCCTTCTGCGGCGCCAACCGAGGCGAAGACCTCGTGGGAGGAGAGGGTTCCGAAGTGGAGGTGCGGGGAAAGCCCGCTGGTGGCGTTGAGATCAGGGTGGTTCCTGTCCTCCGCATACCTGGGAAGGGCGGAGGAAAGGAACCTCTCCAAAGCCACCCGGGCCACCCCTGTCGTCCCTTCCTGTTCCACAGGCGGCACGGAGGAATCGATGGGAAGGTCTTTCAGTTCCACCCCCCACCCGGAGAGGAGTTCTGTCCGGGCTGGGGGCCAGCGCTCGAGAATCTCCGACGGGATCAGCGATCCCTTACCCGAGATTGAACCGGGCAAGGCAGCCTGCAGCGGTTGTGGATCCGGACTCTCCGGGAGGTGGTCCGTGAGAGCTTTTTGGAGGAACCGACGGAAATGATAGGCGGCGGAGAATACACGTGTGGTCGCCCGGAGGGGAAGGAACCCGTTCGAGTCGACCAGCTCGAGTGGGACCCGGATCTTGGCTCCAGCCTCCTCCTGGAGTTTCGATAAGAACAAGGACGGGAAGTCGTCACCTACCACCGAGCATGCTCTTCCTGCCAGCGCCTCGAAAAGGCCCTGGCTTTCATTCTTGGCGGTTTCGACGAAGGGGTAGTGGAGGACCGGGGTGCCTTCGAGGTTGGCGAAACGCTCCGCCATCCCCTGGAGCCGAAACCGATGGAGGCGGTGGCTGGCGTGTGGGTAGTCGACTCGAAGGAGTTCGAGGACCACAAGGGGCTTCCGGAGCCGGCGGGCCAGATCCGCGCTGTGCTGTAGGGCGAAATTCCACTCCAAACGGTGATAGGCCGTCATGAAGTAGAGGACATAGTCCCCTTTGGGGTTCCGAACGCCCGGATTGATTTTCCGGATTCTAAGGTCGGGCACCGTCGTCATGGCCGGGCTTACCCACAGGAACCAGTTTGGTTCTGTGTTCGAAGGGAGTAAACCACCTGCACCTTGGCCCCCATTGGGTGCCTTTCTGAATCGCCCGGTACAAAGCTTGGTTCCCGGGGTCCGAGGGAGCGGGAAGACCCAGGGTAAACCCTTGGTATCGCCCAACCTCGAAAAACTCCGAACTCTACCCTTGACATGAACAAACTATATACATATCATATACAGGTACTAAACAGCCATCACGACACACAACCCAACTGAGGGAGATCATCATGTCCGAGACACGCAAGCGCTCCGCCGGGAATGGAATCGTCAAGAACAGCGCCCGCCCGATCAAGATCATCGTTGGCCCCGAGGGCGAGTACTGGATTTGTGACAAGGATGCAGACGTCAGCGGCTTCGATTTCACTGGCGCCGGTTGTGCGGCCCACAGCGAGGTTCATCTTGTGAAGTAACGTCTTCCAGGAATCGGAAGCCGAAGAACGAAGAGCCCAGGTGGAAATTCCACCTGGGCTCTTTCTCGTCCCTCGAAAGAGGACGGGGCATCGTACCGACCCTCGTTTGTTCAGGACCCCCAGAGTTTTTCCAGACGGGCATCGCGTCCGCAGCTCCATCGGTAGAAGCGGTAGCGGATGGGGTTGGTCTGGTAGTAATCCTGGTGGTAATCCTCGGCGGGATAGAAGGCGGCATCCAGGACGATAGGAGTCACGAGAGGCTTCTCGAGCTTCTCTTGGACCTTCACCTTGGAAACCTCCGACAACCTCGCCTGCTCTTGGTCCTGGGCAAACACAGCCGTGGTGTAGGAAAACCCCCGATCGCAAAACTGCCCCCCTTCGTCCAGGGGATCCACATTCTTCCAGAAAACCTCGAGCAACGCCTGGTACCCTACCCGGGTCGGATCGAACACCACCTGGATCGCTTCCCGATGGCCCGTTCCACCCGCTGTCACCGCTTCGTATGAGGGGTTCGGAACGTGGCCTCCAGCATACCCAGAGATCGTCGAGACCACACCGTCGAGCTTGTCGAAGGGCGGCTCCATGCACCAGAAACAGCCGCCGGCGAAGACCGCGGTATCCCGAACCGTCTTCTGAGGCGGGAGGGTCACAATCAGAGAAGGCTTTCCCTCTTCCCCTTTTGATGGGCCACCCCCATCGGAGGTCGTAGCTGGAGGTTTGGCCCCTCCAGAGAGGATGAGTACAAAGGCGATCCCAAATGCTCCAGCGCCAGAAGGCGTGCGAATCTTCATCTTCTGAGCTCCGGGAGCGTTTCCGCATCGTTCA
>CBDUAX010000329.1:0-5787 GCA_965365235.1 uncultured bacterium | reverse complement strand
TCAGCCACCCGAAGGATTATGACGGTGTGGAGAAGTAAGGAGCAAGGATAAGGGACGTGCCCCTGGCCTCAAGGGAGGGCTCCTGGACCGGGATGGAGCTGGTAGAGACCTCAGAACGGTGCGCTAGGGAATTTCTTCCTTGCCCCTGCGGGGGCCGCGGCGTTTATTCAATCATTCCTTTTCATCGACCGGCTGCACCAGGCGATCCCCCCCCGACACCCATGGGGAGAGATGCCGGGTCACCCGTATGGGTGACTTGATGGAGTAAACTCTTGGATGGAGGTAGATCAAATGGCCACGTACGCGACCCTCTACAACTTCACGGACCAGGGCATCCGCGCCGTGAAGGAATCACCCGGCCGGCTGAAGGCCGCGATCCAGGCTGCAGAGACAGCAGGCCTGAAGGTGCTGGCAGCCTACTACACGGTGGGCCCCTACGACCTGGTGGTGATTTCCGAGGCTGCGGACGAGAAGGCCGCCAGCGCGTTCACACTGGCGACGGTCTCAATGGGGAACGTAAAGAGCACGACGATGCGTGCCTGGAGCCCCGACGAGTTCCAGGAGATCGTTTCCATGATTCCGTAACGCACCGCTGGACGTCAGCTGCATGGTGGTGGGAAAGGGGGCCCGGATTGGCCCCCTTTCCGCCGAGTGACCCCACTGTCCCAGGCCTGCGTCTCTTGGGTGCTCCGACGGGTTCTCTGCTGAGGAGCCGCCTGCAACGCTCGACCATGGGGTTGGGATTGGAGTCCCTGGCTGACTCCCAAGACCGAGGGATAGGTTCAGGCCCAGGTGAAGTCGGTGATGGGCCCGGGACGCGCCTGGCCCGGGGAAGGTCTTCAACCCAATCGGAGGAAACGATGAAACCCGTCGTTCTCACCCTATCGCTCTTGTGTTTGGTTCTCCTGCCTCCTTCAGATCTCGACGCTCAGCCAGCGGATGGTCCCAAGGTCTTCATCTCGGTAGACATGGAGGGGATTGCTGGAGTGGTAACCTCCAGCGAGACCAGTCGCTCCGGGGACGACTATGGGTACTTCCGCAGGCTCATGTCAGCAGAAGCCAACGCAGCCGTGCTCGGCGACTTCGACGCCGGTGCCTCGGAGGTGGTCGTACGAGATTCCCACGGCTCTGCCCGGAACATCCTTCCGGACCTGCTGGACCCTCGGACCCGACTGATTCGGGATTGGTCGGGTGGCCCCCTGGACATGGTGGAGGGAATCGATGAGAGCTTCGACGCGCTGGTCTTCGTGGGGTACCACGCCCGAGCCGGGACGCCAGACGCCATTATCGACCACACCATGACCGGGAACGTTACGGACTTCGCAATCAACGGCGTGTCCCTGCCCGAGGCCGGGATCAACGCTCTCATCGCAGGCACCTTCGGAGTCCCGGTGGTCTTCGTAGCCGGAGATCAGGCCATCTGCCATCAGGCAACGGAGTTGTTCGGAACGGTCGAGACCGTGGCGGTGAAAAAGGGGATCGGGGCTGCCTCCGATGGCCTCCACCCTGAGGTCGCGAAGGACCGGATCCGCGAGGGCGTGGCCAAGGCCGTCAGGAATCGAAGCCAGTACTCCCCCTTCACCATGACACCACCCTACACCCTGGTCCTGAAACTCAAGTCGGAGGCATCCGTCTACAACGGGTCCTTCTTTCCGGGAGCCCGGCGGACGGGAGACTGGGAGCTGACCTTTACCAGCGAGAATCTGCTCCAGGTCATCTATGCGTTCAACGTCATGAATCAGGTGGGGTGAGCCTTCGCGGGAGGGGTTCGAAGAACCTCCTCCATCCAGATCTCGTAGAGGAATCCGAGAAGGTTTTCGAGACTCGGATGGAGTCAAAGGGGAAGATCCAACGATGAACCGCACCTCTCGATGCCAAATCGGCTCCCTGATCCTCGGGGCATCCGTGGGTGTCCATGCCTGCGTAGGGGACGATCCCACCAGGCTCGATACCCTCACGACCCAGGAAGCCATCGCCGGGCTGGAGGGAGCGATCCCTGCCCTCATGGAAAGGGGTGGTGTGACCGGATTGGCCATGGCCATCACCTCCGATACCGGCGTGGTCTGGAGCCGTGGGTTTGGGCTGAGAAGCGTGGAGACGAAAGAGCCGGTGACGCCGAACAGCGTGTTCGAGGCCGCATCCCTGAGTAAGCCGGTGTTCGCCTATGCCGTCCTCCAGTTGGTGGATCAGGGCTTGATGGAGCTGGATACCCCAATCTCGGACTACTACGACTACGCCGACATCGCGCACGACGATCGGCACGAACTCATCACACCCCGGATGGTTCTGACCCACAGCCCCGGATTCCCCAATTGGCGACCTCGGGGCGGGGAGTTGACCATCGATCGGGAGCCTGGCACCGAGTTCAGCTACTCCGGTGAAGGGTTCGTATTTCTCCAGATGGCGGTCATGCAGCTGACCGGGGAACCCCTCGACCAATTAGCTCGCCGGTTGGTCTTCGAGCCCCTGGGCATGACCAGCAGCAGCTATCTCTGGCAAGAGGAGTTCGAGGAGGTGGTGGCTCTCCCCCACGGACCAGACGGGGAGCTGTTGGACAAGAACAAGCCGCAACCGGGGAGGGGGAACGCGGCGGCATCCCTTCATACCACAGCCCCAGACTTCGCCCGATTTATGACGGCAATAATGACTGGGGCCGGGCTAACCGACAGCACGGCGGCGGCGATGCTGACCCCGCAGATCGAGGTCGATCCCGGGCTGGCCTGGGGCCTTGGCATCGGGCTCCAGGACACCGAGGAGGGGAAGGCCTTTTGGCACTGGGGCGACAACATGGCCTACAAAGCCTATACCATCACCTACCCGGCGGACCGGATCGGTGTGGTGTGGTTCACCAACAGCGAGAACGGGCACTCTATCCTGGGATCGATGCTTGCTTCTACCCTGGGCGGAGACCACCCGGCGGTGGCCTGGCTCGATTATGAGGCCTTCGATTCGCCCGCCCGGGTCGTGCGGGAGGCCATGGAAGCCGCCTACGAGGAGTCGGGAATCCAGGCAGCTGTCGACCGATATCACCAGATGAAGGCGACTCTCCCCCCCGAAGCACTCGACGAATCCTTCCTGAACGGTCTTGGCTACAGGCTGCTCAGAGCCGATAGAATCGAGGACGCCATCACCCTGTTCGAGTTGAACGTGGCTGAATACCCCAACCCCTCCAACCCCTACGACAGCCTGGGGGAAGCGTATCTGGCCGCGGGAGACACGGCTCGAGCCATCGCCAACTACGAGAAGTCGGTGGAGTTGGATCCTGGAAACGCCAACGGCCGGGCAGTACTGGAGCGGATCAGGGGGTAGCTGTCGAGGACGTCCCGCGGGAATAGGTTCGAACTCACCCCGCCCGGTTCCGGGCCAATGCCTGGTGGAACACTGAAATGACCGGGGGAGCTCCTGAATGAATCCGGAGCTCCCCCGGTTGCCTGCAACTGAACCGGGTTCCGACCCTACTCGGTCGAAGATCCCACGATGTCAGATTCCTGAACCTGAACGGCCTGGACCTGGAGGTCGATCTTGATTTCGTGGCCCACCAGGACCCCTCCCGTCTCCAGGGCCTGATTCCAGGTGAGGCCGAAGTCCCTTCGGTCGATTGACGTCTCGGCGCTGAACCCGGCCCGTGTGCCTCCCCAAGGATCGACGCCGGTCCCCTCGAAGCGGGCGTCCAGAACGACCTCTCGAGTTACGCCCCGGATGGTCAAGTCTCCTACCACCTTGAGGGTGTCCCCGGGGGCGCTGGCCGACCCCTCCACCCGACCGCTCCGGAACTCCATGGTGGGGTGGTTATCCACGTCGAAAAATTCAGGGGAGCGGAGGTGGGCGTCCCGGTCAGCCACTCGGGTGTCCAGGCTGGCGGCATCGATGGACACCTCCACCGACGAGCTCTCAGGTGCGTCGGCATCGAGGTTGATGGTGCCTTCCAGGGTCCCGAAGCGCCCACGGACGGTGGTGAACATCATGTGCTTCACGGAGAACTCCACCTGGGAATGGGTGGCGTCGAGTTTCCAGATGGTCGAGCTCACGGTCTCCTCCTTTTCTTGGTTCCGGGCAGGCCCGGCGGGGTGAATACATTTATTCCGACTTTTGATATTTTAAGTTCAAAGCGTTTTTGTGTCAATACCCATCTTCTCGGAACTCTTCAACTCCTTTCGGGGTTTTCAGAGTTCACACCCCGACAACGACCCAACGGCCTCCTCAGGGAGGTCGTTTGATTTCCGAGATACGATGAAGATCTACGACGACATCACCCAGCTCGTGGGCAACACGCCGCTGGTTCGGATCAGGCATCTCGCTGAGACGCTGCCCGGCCGGGTGGTGGCCAAACTCGAATATTTCAATCCTTCCCATAGTGTGAAGGATCGCCTTGCCGTGGCCATGATCGCCGCCGCGGAGGAGCAGGGTCTCCTGAACCCCGACAGCGTCATCCTGGAGCCCACAAGCGGGAACACCGGCATCGGCTTGGCCATGGCGGCGGCGGCCCGGGGGTATGGCTGCGTGATCACCATGCCCGAGTCGGTAAGCCGCGAGCGCCGGGCCTTGATTCGCGGGTACGGCGCGCGGTTGATCCTCACCCCGGGAGAGGACGGGATGAAGGGCGCCATCCAAGCAGCCGAGGAGCTGGCGGCGAAGGATCCCCGTTACTTCATCCCGCAGCAGTTTCGGAATCCGGCGAACCCCGAGATCCATCGGCGAACCACGGCGAAAGAGATCTGGAACGACACGGACGGCGAGATCGATATCCTTGTGGCTGGAGTCGGGACCGGAGGCACCATCACCGGGACGGGTGAGGTGTTGAAGGGACTCAAGCCTGACCTAAAGGTCGTGGCGGTAGAGCCCTTCGACTCCCCCGTTCTGTCCGGTGGTGAAAAGGGCCCCCACCCCCTTCAGGGGATCGGGGCCGGTTTCGTGCCGGAGATCCTGAATACCGAGATCTACGACGAGATCGTACGGGTGAAGGCGGCCGACGCCTTCGAGACCGCACGAGCCATGGCCCACCGGGAGGGGCTCCTGGTGGGGATCTCCGCCGGTGCCGCCACCTGGGCTGCTCTGGAGGTGGCGAAGCGCGGGGAGAGCCGCGGCAAGCTCATCGTGGTGGTGATTCCCTCCTTCGCCGAACGATACCTGAGCACGGACCTTTTCGAAGGACTCCGAGATTGAGTGTAGCATGTTCAAGACGATGCGAGAGGATATTCGTTCGGTCTTCGCCAGGGATCCGGCGGCTCGGAGCAACCTGGAGGTCCTCCTCTGCTACCCCGGCCTCCACGCCGTCTGGGGCCACCGCGTGGCCCATTGGCTTTGGGTCCGGGGGTTCCAGCTCCTGGCACGGTGGCTGTCCCACGTGAATCGGGCCCTCACGGGAATCGAGATCCACCCGGGTGCGAGGATCGGACCCCGGTTCTTCATCGATCATGGCATGGGCGTCGTTATCGGCGAGACTGCGGAAATCGGGTCCGATGTGACGCTCTACCATGGAGTGACCCTGGGGGGGACCAGCCTGGAGAAGGGGAAGCGGCATCCCACTCTGGAGGCGGGCGTCGTCGTAGGGGCCGGGGCGAAGATCCTGGGTGACATTACTATCGGGCGATGCAGCCGGATCGGCGGAAACGCGGTGGTGGTGAAGCCCGTTCCGCCGGAATCGGTGGTGGTTGGCGTGGCCGGAGAGGTGGTGAAGCGGAAGGGCGAGGGCCGCCGGCCGGAGGTGCCCGACCTGGAGCACGGCCAGCTTCCTGACGTTCTGGGCGACGCCCTGGTGAGCTTGATGAAGCGGATGGATTCGCTGGA
>CBDUAX010000328.1:0-5790 GCA_965365235.1 uncultured bacterium | reverse complement strand
TCCAGACCCCACTAGATGTCCTCGGGGCCCAGACCGAGGGAATGATCGGGTATCTCCTTGAGCAGGAACTATCCAACCGCCTTCCCGGCCGGGAGATCCTGACGCTCCTCACCCGGGTAGAGGTTGACCCCTCTGATCCGGCCTTCCAAAACCCCACAAAGCCCATTGGGCCGGTGTTCGAGCCGGAAGAGGCCAGGCGGATCGCCGCGGAGAAGGGGTGGAGCTTGGCTCCGGATGGGGACGGGATGCGACGTGTGGTTCCTTCTCCCCTCCCGAAGGAGATCATCCCGGCAAAGATCTTCCGGCGCCTCCTGGTGAGGGGAGTCCTGGTGGTCTGTGCCGGCGGCGGAGGAATTCCTGTGGTCCGGGATGAGGAAAAGGGGTGGATGGGGGTGGAGGCAGTCATCGACAAGGACCGGACAGCCTGTCTCCTGGCCCAGGAAGTGGGTGCCCACGCCCTGGTGATGCTTACCGATGTTCCGGCCGTTCAGGCTGGTTGGGGCACGCCGGAAGCCCGGGATATCCACCACACCACTCCCTCGGAGCTCCGTGAGCTGGCCGACCAGTTCCCGGCGGGGTCCATGGGCCCGAAGGTTTCAGCAGCCATGGACTTCGTCGAAGCCACTGGAGGATTTGCCGCCATCGGCTCCCTCTCCGATGCACCGGCTATCGTACGAAAGGAAGCCGGAACGATCGTGGTGCCCGACTGAGTTCGGGCCGGACCTTTTTTTGCCCTGACAGAAGCGCCCGGAGGAATCTCCTCCGGGCGCCCTCTTCTTTCGGTCCTCGGTTACCCCGAAGGGGGGCCCGCCAGAAACGGGCTTCCCCTATACCCGCAGGAGATCCTTGGGGAAGGGCATCTTCCGAACCCGGACTCCCGTTGCAGCGAACACCGCGTTGGCCACAGCCGCCGGCGGCGGGGGGATGGGTGGCTCACCCACGCCCCCGGGTCGCTCCATGTTCTCCACAAAATGGACCTCAATCAGCGGGGTTTCCGCCATGGTCAGGAGTGGATACTGATGGAAATTACCCTCCACAGCGGCTCCATCCTGGATGTTCACCACGGCCTTCAGAGCCTGGGTCAGGGAGATGATGATCCCTCCCTCGATCTGGCTCCGGACCGCCTCAGGATTGACGATGATCCCGTGGTCAGATGCGGTGACCACCCGATCGACCTGCACAGTCCCATCCTCGAGAACGGTGACTTCCGCCAAAGCCGCCAGGTACCCTGCGAAACAGAACCAGGAGGCGATTCCGCGCCCCTGACGGGGACCCATGGGTGCACCCCAGTTTCCACGATCCGCGGCCATCTCCAAGCAATTGAGCAAGCGGGGATTTTTGTCCCGCATCAGATGCCGACGATAGTCCAGGGGGTCTTGCCCCGCAGCATGGGCACATTCGTCGATGAAAGACTCCACGGCGAAGCAGGTGTGGGGGTTTGCCACGGAGCGGAATGCACCAAAGGGGATCTGCCACTCCTCCAGGTTATGGTCCAGGAGGTAGTTGGGGAAGGCATAGTTGGGGGCCTCGGCCCCACCTGTCATGTATCCCCGAGGAGGTTGCCCGGTGACCCGGTGATGGAAGGCCACTGGATACCCCTCGGCGTCCAGGCCCGCCCGGAGCACCTGGAAGGCGGCCGGCCTGTACGCGCCATGCTGAGTCGTATCCTCACGGGTGAAGAGGGTCTGCACAGGAACATCTTTGTGCATGGCGACCTGGGTGGCGATGGCGGCATCGTCCGGCGTGAGGCGCCGCCCGAACCCGCCCCCGGTGAGCTCGGAATGGAGGATCACCTGGGAAGGCTCTACTCCTGCCACCGCTGCAGCGGCACGCTGGGCCGCGGTAGCGCCCTGCGTCGGGACCCAGACCTCCACCTCGCTTCCCCGGACATGGGCTGTTGCGTTCAGCGGTTCCATGGGAGCGTGATCGAGGAAGCCGGTTTCGAACTCGGACTCCAGCGTCTGTGCAGCCGAAGAGTAGGCTCCTCTGAAGTCCCCCTCCTCCACCTGGACCTCACACTCTCCCCTGGCCAACTCCCTGCATCGTTCCCAGAGACTTTCGGTGTTCTGCCAGGTGTTGGGGCCCGGATCGAAGTCCACCTCCAGCGCACGCCGGCCCTTCATAGCTGCCCAGGAATCCACGGCGTAGACCGCCACGCCGGCTTCGATTTCCTGAACGTCCAGGACCCCTTCCACCGCCCTGGCGGCCGTATCGTCGAAGCTGCGAACGCTGCCCTGGAACTGGGGAGGGCGAGCTACGGAAGCATAGATCATGTCAGGAAGTTTTACATCCACGCCAAACCGCGCTTTCCCCACCACCTTGTCTGGAAGATCGATCCGTGGGGTCGACCGCCAGAGGATTCGATACTCGCTGGAATCCTTGAGAGGGGGGTCCTCCGGCACCGGGAGAGTACCGGCCTCAACCGCCAGCTCTCCGTAGCCCAGTGAGTTCCCGGTCCCCTGGTTCACAATGGCGTGCTCCCGGGCGATACACTCCGATACATCCACCCCCCAACGCTGGGCGGCAGCTTCCCGAAGCATCTCCCTGGCTTGGGCCGAAGCCGTCCGAATGGGGTCCCATCCGAGGCGGATCGTGGTGCTCCCGCCGGTTGAGATCGTCCGTTCCCAGGTAGAGGGGTCGGTGGGCGTGGGCTCCCAGACCATCTTCGCCCAATCGGCATCCAATTCCTCGCAAACCATCTTCAGGAACCCCGTGGAGCTCCCCTGACCCATCTCGTGTTCGTCATAGACCACGTGGACGAGGCCGTCCGGGTTGATCCAGATCCAGGAGTTGGGCTGGAACCCTGCCCCCTGGGGATAGCTGATGGCTGCCTCTTCGGCACACCCCCCCAGAAGGGGAATCTGAACCCCTACGATGAGGCCGGTCCCTGCAAGGCCGGTGGTCTTCAGGAAGCTCCTTCGGCTGACGTCGCGGCTGATCATTGTCCGGCCCCCCTCTCCACCCGGCGAATCGCTTTCCGGATCCGCTGGTAGGTTCCACATCGGCAGAGATTCCCCGCAAAGTACTGGTCGATCTCCTCATCGGTAGGATGGGGGTTCTCTTCCAGCAGCACGGCGGCCTGCATCAGAAATCCGGGGTGGCAATAACCACACTGTGGGGTCTGCTCTTCCAACCAAGCCACCTGGAGGGGGTGGTCGCCGTCGGGGGAGAGGCCCTCGATGGTGGTGATGGCCCCATCGCCCACCGTCTCGACCGGGGTGGAGCAGGACCGGATCGGCTGACCGTCGATGTGCACCGTGCAGGCGCCGCACAGTGCGATCCCGCAAGAGTACTTCGTGCCGGTAAGGTGGAGATGATCCCGGAGGACCCAGAGAAGGGGCGTGTCCGGGGCAACGTCAACGGTTTGGCGTTCACCGTTGACGAGAAGATTGAAGACGGCCATAAGGCGCTCCTTCCGTTACAGTGGCAGACGATGGCCCAAATTGGGGAACCAGACCGTTACGCGCGAGTCCGACCGTCGATGAAGGGTCTCCTAAGTACCCATTGTGTCGTGTTGCCTGGCCCGTTCTCGGGCTCGGTCGGCGGCTTCCAGCGCCTTCCCCACGGCACCGGCACCCGGGACGGGCATCTCGCTGAGGAGGCTGTCCCGCTGTCGCTGGGTCAGAGTATCCACCGCCTCCTTCCGCCGGGCCGCTCGATCGCCACATCCGACCATGCTCCCAGCCACAACTACGAGAACCGCTGCCAGCCCAAGGGTTCTAACGAAGATTCGTTTCAAGCTGCTGAGTCTCTTCACGCGCTACCTACCTCCCACCAACCGTCGATCGAAGAAGTCCGCCGCCGCCTCGAAGGCGGCCAGCCAATTCGAATGAAGAAGAAAGCCGTGGACTTCGTCGGGGAAGACCAGATCTTCGAATTCCACCCCCCGCTTCTTGAGTTCCCGGGAAAGATCCACCGACTCGCTGAAGGGCACGTTCCGATCGTCATCCCCGTGGATCAGAAGGACGGGGGACCGCCATCCGTCCAGGTCGGCCATGGGCGAAGAAGCGCGGGCAAGGGCCGCGAATTCCGGGTGTGCCTCAGCTTCGTAACTCGGGACGAAGTTCTTGATCACCACATTCCAATCGTGGACACCGTGGATGTCAACGCCGGCGGCAAAAAGGTCGGACGCTCGGGCCAGCCCCATTGCGGTCAGGAACCCGCCATAGGATCCTCCCCACAACCCGATCTTGTCCGGGTCCACATCGGGCCGGCTTCGAAGGTACAGGCCGGCCCCAAGAACGTCTTTGAACTCACTGGCTCCGGTGGCCCCATAGTCCAGGGCCTCCCTGAATTCCATTCCGTAGCCGATCCCGCTCCGGTAGTTCACACTGAGAACCATGATGCCGCGGCTGGCCAGGAACTGGTTGAACGCATAGGCGTTGTGGTAATACCCCCTGTGATGGAAGCCCAGGAGCATCTGTCTCCGAGAGCCTCCATGGAAGAACAGGACTGCCGGGTAAGCCCGGTCGGACTGGTAGCCTGTCGGTAGGAAGAGTTGACCGTGAATGCGCATCCCGTCGGTACCGGGGAAGATCACCTGTCGAGGTGAGACGAGGTCTTCTGAAGGAAACGCCTCCCAGGCCCCCTCGGGAAGGAGCCGTTTCCGATCCCCGCCTGCATCAAGGATCTCCGCCCGCGCCGGGGTCGTGGCCCCGGATGCAAGGAAAGCCACCGAGCCGTCTCTTCCAGCCGGAACCGGGGACCATTCCACCCCCTGGCCCGGCGTCAACAACTCTGGCACCCCCCCGGCAACCGGCACGCGCCAGACGTGCTGCCGATCGATGTCTCCCTGATTCCCCGAGTAGAGGACTGTCTTCCCATCGGTCCCGAGGGCCACGAACTGGACCTCGAACTCCCCATGGGCCAAGGGGGTGGCGGACCCGCCACTCGCCGGAACGGAGTAGAGGTTGAGCCATCCATTGCCTTCCCAGGGGAACACGATTCGATCGTCTGCGGCCCAGAGGAGTTGGGACGAAGCGGATACTCCGTGAAACACACTCCCGGGCCCCTCTGACGCCTTCCAGACCTCTCGCCCCTCGCCGGAAGACAGATCCATCACCTGGATGGTCCATGGGAGGCCGGTCCGAACGGGACTGAAAGGAAAGGTGGGGTCCGGGGCCGTGGCCCGGATGAAGGCGATGCGGGTTCCATCCGGACTCCAGACCGGGTTCCTGTCCTGGGTAAGGCCGGGATCGAGATAGTCCAAGGTCCCGGCCGCCAGATCCAGAACACCCACGAAGGAGTGGTCGCCGCGATTGCTGACAAAGGCCAGCATCTCACCGTCCGGAGACCAGGCCAGAGCCCCTGGGCCGCCCCGAATGGTGGCCCGCTTCACAGCGTTTTCATCCTCCTCGAGGAGCAGGGTCCAGATGGTTTGGCCCTGGCCCGTATAGGCCAGGGTGAGCCCGTCCGGGGAAAGGGAAAGCCCCCCTCCTTGCCCCAACTCCCTGGGCGGGCCACCTACCACAGGCACGATCCAGATGGATCGCTCCGCCGGCTCTACCCAGGACCGAGGGTTCGGAATCTCGCCTCTGGCATTGGGAGCCCCTCCCCGGGTGAACAGGACGGACCGCCCGTCTGGGGTCAGGATCAATCCCGAGATTGCTTGCCCGTCGTCGCTCTGGAAGGAGGTGACCTGGCGGGGCTCACTCCAGGGGGGCGTCAGAGCCCAGATGTTTCTTACCCCCTGATGGTTGTAGACCCAGGCGACCACGTTCCCGACTGGGGAGGATACCATCCCCTCAGGGAAAGGGGCGCTCAGGACGTCCTCGAGATCGAAGCTGCCTT
>CBDUAX010000327.1:0-5791 GCA_965365235.1 uncultured bacterium | reverse complement strand
GGGGGCCCGCCCCCTCATCCGCCACCACCAATACCTCCGAGGGACCGGCAGGAGAGTCGATGATCAGCTCCCCTGCCACCTGCCTCTTGGCCTCCGTCACATACCGGTTGCCCGGGCCCACGATGGCATCCACGCGGGGGACGGAAGGAGTCCCGTAGGCCAGAGCCCCGATGGCCCCGGCTCCTCCCAGTGCGAAGAGACGATGGGCACCTCCGATGGCACACGCCGCCAGGACTTCATCGGGCGGGTCTCCGTCCGGACCCGGAGGAGAACAGACCACCACTTCTCCAACCCCGGCGGCGATGGCAGGAACCACCCCCATGAGAACACTGCTGGGGTAGGCCGCCCTTCCACCCGGGGCGTAAACCCCCACCCGCGGCAGGGCGACGGCTCTCCGGCCTAGCCTAACCCCCGGTCGGACTTCGACTTGGATCTCCTCCGGAATCTGGGCCTCGTGAAAGGTCCGGATATTGGCGGCCGCTTCACGAAGGTCGTCGACGAGGCTCTCGGAGAGCCGATCTCGAGCGTCCTCCCACCTCTCCCTGGGGATCTCCAGCTGGCTCAGCTGTGCACCGTCGAACTCCAGGGCCATCCTGTAGAGGGCGGAGTCGCCGGCCGTTCGTACCTCTCTCAAGATCTTCCCCACGGCGACCTTCAGCTCCTCCTCTTCACGGGGGCGCCGGTCCACCAGATGGGAGCGTTCCAATTGGGTGAGTTGGGGGATGGCTTTGTCGATGGCGATCTTCATGACGCCCTCCTCATGGCATGAGCCGTTCGATCTGTGTCACCAGGATTCCCTCGGCTCCCAAGCTTTTCAAACGACTGATGGTGACGTAGAGCTTGTCTGCATCCACCACGGCGTGAGCCGCTACCCATTGCCCGCCCCCGTTTTGGATTTCGACGATGGTGGGCCCGGACAAACCCGGGATCACGGACTTGACCTCGTCCAGCTTCATGCGGGGGACGTTGGCCATGAGGTAGCGTTTGGAGCGGGCTCGAATAACGGACTCCAGGGCGGTGACGAGTTCCTGAATGATGGGCCCGTTGACCTTATCTCCCACGGCGTCCCGGTTGACGACGAGGCGGGCTGTGGAATCCAGGATCGTCCCGACCTCCCGGAGGCCATTTACCCGCAAGGTCGAGCCGGTTGAGACCAGGTCGACAATGACGTCGGCCACACCCAGGTGAGGTGCGATCTCGGCAGCACCGCTTACAGGGGCGACTTTGATCTTCAGCCCGAGGCGGGAAAAGAAATCTGCCGTAACCCTTGGAAAGGCCGTCGCAACCCGAGTTCCGTCTGGGAGATCCTGGGGGCGGTGTACGGTGCTCTCGTCCCGGACCGCCACGGCCAGGTGGCACCGTCCGAATCCCAGGTCCAGAAGCTCGTCCACGGGCTCGCCGGCCTCGGCAACGAGGTCGGCGCCCGTTACGCCCAGGGCAGCAGCACCGTCGGCAACGAATTCTGGAATGTCCTGGGCCCGTACGAAAATGGCCTGGAAGTCCTGGCCCAGGTTGGCCATGAGGGCCCGCTCCGCCCGGGACTCGGCTTTAAGGCCCGCTTTTTCGAAGAGGGTCAGGGCCTGGTCGGCTAGGCGGCCTTTGTTGGGCAACGCGATCCTCAGCACTTCATCTTCTCCTTTGACCCGAAACCGGGGTTTGCTTTCCTTTTCTCTTCAGCCCGTGGGCGAGGGTCCGCAGAAGCTGACAGAGATAAAAAAAACCACGACCCGTCGAAGCGACGGGCCGCGGTGGGGATTCGGTTTGCTTGAGGCTCAGGTCAGGTGCAAACCACCTCCGCCACGCGTCCCGCCAGGGCCGCACGGTGCGCGTGATGATGATGCCGGACCTTCGCCAGAGTTTGCATGGGCGGAAGCTACCTGAACTCCTCATGAGGGTCAACCGACCTCCCATCCGCGGTACTGCAGTCTCCCTTCGGCCCGGGTACCACCTTCCTGTCACCTCAGCTATCATCGTTGAATGGACCAGTGGATCCGCATCCGGGGTGCCCGACAGCACAATCTGAAAAACCTCGATCTCGACTTGCCGAGGCGAGTCCTGACGGTGGTCACGGGGCCATCCGGCTCCGGAAAGTCTTCTCTTGCCCTGGACACCCTCTTCGCCGAAGGCCAACGCCGGTATGTAGAGTCGTTGTCCACCTATGCAAAGCAGTTCCTGGACCGGATGGAAAAGCCCCTGGTGGACCACATCGAGGGCATCGCCCCGGCGGTAGCCATCGAGCAGAAGAATCCCACCAAATCCAGTCGCTCAACGGTGGGCACCGCCACGGAGGTCTTCGACTACCTCCGTCTCCTCTGGGCCCGGGTGGGGCGAACATTCTGCCCTGACTGCGGGGAAGAGGTTCGGCCCGACACTGTATCCGAGGCCACGGATCGGGTTCTCTCCTTGGAGGATGGGTCCCGTCTTCTGGTCACCTTCCCCTTGAAGCTGAGCGAGCGAGTCACACATGCCCTGGTGGTGGAGAACCTCCGGGCCATGGGGTTTATGCGCGTGATGGCAGATGGGGAGATGCTGGACATCGGTGGCCCCGATTCGGAGGACCCGGTCGCCTTCGGGTTTGACCTCACGAACCTCCAAGAGCTTCTGGTGGTTGTGGACCGGCTCAAGGTAGGAGGGGACGTCAGGGACCGGTTGGCGGACTCTCTGGGGACCTGTTTTTCCGAGGGAGAAGGGGAGGCCGCGGTGGTTGTGGCCGACTTGAGAGGAGAGGGCTCGATCCGACGGTTGGAGTTTACTGAGCACTTTCGCTGCCCCCGCCATCCGGATCGGGAATTCCCTGAACCGTCTCCCCAGCTCTTCTCTTTCAACAATCCGTACGGATCGTGCAGCAACTGCACGGGATTCGGCGCCACGTTGGAATATGATGAAGCTCTCATCATCCCGAATCCGCGGCGATCGATCTCAGAAGGTGCGGTAGACCCCTGGACCAAGCCTCGCTATTTCCAGGAACAGGACCGCCTTCGGGCCCTGACCCAGGAATGGGGCCTGTCCCTTTTTGCACCGTGGGAGGAGCTTCCGGAAGACTTCAAGGAGGTCGTCCTACGGGGGCGGAAGGGGTTCCAAGGGGTGATTCCGTTTCTTGGGTCCAAAGAGAAGAAACGATATAAGCGGTACATCCGCGTCTTCCTGCGCCAGTACCAGAGTCCCAGGGCTTGCGATGCCTGTGGCGGGTCTCGCATCCGTCCCGAAGCCCTCTGGGTGAAGGTAGGCGGGGAGGACATCTCTCGGGCATCCTCCGTTCCTCTGGAAGATCTCTCCAAGTGGGTCAGGAATCTCTCCCTCTCGGAATCCGATGCTCGTGTCGCCGATACCATTCTTCGTGAGTTGCGGGCGCGTCTGAGCTTCCTGGTGGAAGTGGGTCTGGGATACCTGACGCTTGAGCGCCAGACCCGCACACTTTCGGGGGGTGAGGCCCAACGCATCAACCTGGCCAACTCCCTGGGATCGAGCCTGGTCGATGCTCTGTATGTTCTGGATGAGCCCACAATCGGCTTGCACCCCAGAGACACGACAGCACTTCTTCAACTTCTCGGTCGCCTCCGGGACGCCGGCAATACGGTCATCGTAGTGGAGCACGATCCGCAGGCGATCAGAGAGTCGGATCATGTGGTGGAGTTGGGCCCTGCCGCTGGCGAACGAGGTGGAGAGGTTGTGTTCGAGGGGCCTCCCGGTGCCCTGGAGGAAGCAAGGACCGCCACGGGCCAGTATCTATCAGGAAGGGAGGAGATCCCGGTTCCCGCAAAGCGTAGATCGGTGGACGGGTACCGGTTGAGTCTAAAGGGAGCCAAGCTTCACAATCTCAGGGAAGTGGAGGTCGAGATCCCCCTGGGGGCGATGACGGTGGTAACGGGGGTCAGCGGTTCCGGGAAGTCGACGCTGGTCCACGACATCCTCTATCGGGCCCTAGAGCAGGAGCTGGGTGGGGGAGAAACCTCCGCGAAAGAACACCTGGGAGAGGCCGTCGGGGAGTACTCGGGGTTGGATGGCGTGGGGCATCTGGAGGCGGTGGTTCTGGTGGACCAGTCTCCCATTGGCCGCACACCTCGCTCCAATCCGGTCACCTACATCAAAGCGTGGGACGAGGTCCGGCGAATCTTCTCGACCCAGCCCCTTTCAAGGCAGCGAGGTTATGGGCCTGGAGCCTTCTCTTTCAATGTGGAGGGTGGACGGTGCGAAGAGTGCAAAGGGGCCGGTCGGGTCGAGGTGGAGATGATCTTCATGGCGGACGTCTTCGTGCCCTGTGACGTC
The DNA here is from genome assembly GCA_965365235.1 of uncultured bacterium. Lineage (GTDB taxonomy): Bacteria > Gemmatimonadota > Gemmatimonadetes > Longimicrobiales > Gaopeijiaceae > CBDUAX01. Next base: position 1,525 of record CBDUAX010000327.1, on the reverse strand, counting down.
TGCGGGGGCAGACGGTACAAGCCCGAGTTGCTGGACGTGGTGTACAAAGGAAAGAATGTGGCGCAGGTGCTGGAGCTCACAGTGGACGAAGCCATCCGGTTCTTCATGAAGGAGGACCGGCTTGGTCAGACCCTCTGGCACCTTCAGCAGGTGGGGTTGGGCTATCTCCGGTTGGGCCAACCGGCCACCACCCTGTCCGGCGGTGAGGCTCAGCGATTGAAGATCGCTCGGGAGTTGGCTTCCGGGGCCGGGAAGCGGGGGCGCAAGATCTACATCCTGGACGAGCCGACCACAGGCCTTTCGGGCAATGACATCAGGAAGCTGCTCTCGGTCCTGACCCGGCTTCTCGATGCCGGCCACACCGTCGTGGTGATCGAGCACAATCTCGATCTCATCAAGACCGCTGACTGGGTCGTGGACCTGGGTCCTGATGCCGGGGAAAAGGGTGGGGAAGTCGTGGCCATGGGTCGTCCGGAGGACATCGTTTCTGTACCTGAGAGTCATACTGGCCGTTTCCTCCTTCCGCTCCTGGAGCGGGCGCCCAGTGAGGGAGACGGCCAACCCCACGTTCGAACCGGGGTCCGCGGGACTCGGCCGTGAGCATGTCCATCCCCCCCCCGGTTTCGGTCATACTCCCCGTACGGAACGGGGAGGCGTATCTGGCGGAAGCCATCGACTCCATCCTCGGGCAGAGCTTTTCGACCTTCGAGTTGGTGGTTGTGGATGACGGCTCTTTGGATGGCACTGCGGCTTTGGTCCAGGCCCTGGCGGCTGAAGATCCCAGGATTCGACTTATTTCTCAGGAGCAGAAGGGGATCGTCGAAGCGCTTGAGCGGGGGCGGAGAGAGGCGCGGGGGCGATATCTGGCCAGGATGGACGCCGACGACATTGCCCTTCCCAACCGACTCAAGGCTCAACTGACCCTCATGGAGCGGGACACACGGTTGGTGGCTGTGGGCACTCAGGTTGCCTACTTCCCCCGAGACCAGGTCCAGGTCGGGGCCCTACGCTACGAGGGGTGGATCAACAGTCTGACCAGCCACGAGGCCATTGCCCGGGATCTCTTCGTTGAATGTCCTTTGCCTCACCCGACCTTCCTCCTCAAGGCCAGTGCACTGGAGTTGATCGGGGGGTACCGGGACGTCGGCTGGCCCGAGGACTACGATCTGATCTTGCGACTCTGGGAGGCGGGAGGGCGCTTCGGGAAGGTCCCGTCCGTGCTCCTCAAGTGGCGGGAGAGTCCCAGTCGGCTTTCCCGGACTCATGGCGTGTACTCGGAGGAGGCCTTCCGCCGTTGCAAGGTCCACCACCTCCTGCGGACTCACCTCGAAGGTGGACGGGGGGTGGTGGTGTGGGGCGGGGGACCTATCGGGAAGAGCTTCGCCAGGGAGCTGAAGGCCCAGGGTGGGAGACTTCTGGCCTTCGTGGACCTGGATCCCCGTCGGGTCGGCCAGGATGGCGGGGTCGATCCCCTTGAGGGCCGTGACGACGTGGGATGCGGACTCTTCGATTTCAACGATCATCC
>CBDUAX010000326.1:0-5801 GCA_965365235.1 uncultured bacterium | reverse complement strand
CTTCAGGACCTCTACGATGCCGGCGGCACCTCGTTCGGTGTGGCCAACGGAGACGTCCTTACCATCAGCGGGACTCGGAGGGATGGGGTCTCCTTCTTCCAGGAGCTCGCTGTCACGGATATCACGACACAGACCCTTGGAGAACTCCGGTCCGCCATCGTGACTGCGGTAGGTAGTAGTGAAACCGTCACCTGGGAGGGGGGACTTCTCACGGTAACGGCGCAGGAGGCGGGCCGGAGCTCCCTGGATCTTTCCATCGGCTCCAACAATGCGGGTGGGGGGTCGCTCACCTTCGGGACCGTAGACGCCCTGACGGTGGGTCGAGGAAGTGTGGACATCCTCGCCTCCGATGCCGGTGGCCAGCTCAGCCTTTCCCATGAGGACTTCGGTTCCACGCGGGGGTTCGAGGTTTCATTCACGGCCGGTGGAGGCGATGGGACCGGGTCCCTGGGCCTGACGGCAGGCACCTATGCTGGCACGGATGTGATAGGGACCATCGGAGGACACGCGGCCACCGGTGACGGCCAGATGCTCACCGGCGACGACGTCACCGCCGTTGCCGGCCTCATGCTCATGTACAAGGGTGCCGATACTGGGTTGGCAGGAACCATGACATTCAGCCGCGGAATCGGGTCGGTGATGGAACAGGTCGCAAGCTTCCTTCTGGAGTCCGGACCTGGGACCATCACAGGGATCGTGGAACGGATGGGCGAGAACGTCGCTCGCATCAACGACCGCATCGATGACATCGAGTTCCGGTTGGAAAAGAAGAGAGCAAGCCTCATCCAGAGGTTCGCGAAGATGGAGGAAGCCCTGGCCATGGCTCAACAACAATCCCAGTGGTTGGCAGCCCAGTTCGGGCTCCTGAGCACCGGTGGCGAGTCATAGTCCCAGGTCCGGGGCCCCATGTTGAAGGACTGGAGAGGGTAGGCCAATGAGCTACCAGAGAATGAGCGAGGCATACCAGACGACCTCCGTGCTGAGTAGCAGCCGGGAGCAGTTGGTGCCAGTCCTTTATGAGCATCTACTCGTGTCGATCCGTCGGGCGTCCAAACAGATCGAGTCCGGCGATATCCAGGGTAAGGCCCAGAGCGTGGAGAAAGCCTCAGCCATCCTCTACGAGCTTCTGGGTAGCCTGGACTACGATGCCGACCAAGAGCTGGCATCGCGCCTGGCATCTCTCTACACCTACTTCCTCAAGGAGCTCAACGAAGCCAGTTGGTCGCTGTCAGCCCGGCGTCTGGATCCACTCATCGAAATGGTTGGGTCCCTGCATGAATCCTGGGTGGAAGCAGCCCGCTTGGTTTCCGAGCAGAACAAGAGGGAGGAGGCGGCGAGCTCCGCATGAAGATCGACTCGGTCCGAAGATCCCCCCCCACGGCTGCAGCCAGGTTGAAGACCCGCCTCGCCGCCTACTCCCGATATGCGGCGGTGGTTCAGGACCAACTAAGGGCGTTGGAGGAGGAGGACGTCGACCGGTTCGGGGAGTTGGCGGACGACCGGGCGGAGATCCAGCACGAAATGGACGCCATCGTTGGGACCATACCCCTCTCAGAGGATCTGGCACCGGAGGAGCGGAAGCTCCTGGAGGCGGCCCGGGAGGAGGTTGGCCAGGCCGTAGCCTTGGACCAGGAGATCGAGGACCGGCTCATGCGCCTTCGGGCGGGAGTCGGGGGGCAGATCAAGGCGTTGGCGGAGCAATCAGGGAACGCGAAACAGTATGTGGCAGAGAGCGAACGGGCCCCTGAAGGCCGCTCTTCCCGGTTGAATGTCCGGTTCTGAACTGTGCCCGGTGGACGATGCTAAAGTTCTTCCCAGGTGTGTCGAACCTGTTGGGAAGAGGAGGGAAGAAACATGACAATCAATCATCTGATGGCCAGTCACCTTCGGGCCGCCGGGATCCAACGCCAAGAGGGCGAGAAAGATCCCAAGGCGAAGGATGAAGCCAGCGGAACGGTCTCCAACGACCGATCGGACAAAGTAGAGATTTCCCAGGAAGGACGAGTCCTTTCGTCCCAGGGATCTGGTGGTTTGGACGAAGGTTCGGCTCTGACTCAAGAGCGTTTGGCTGAGGTGCGGCAACGGATGGACGCCGGCACATACGAAGCCCCCGAGGTCGCCGAAGAAGTGGCTCGTCAAATCTTGATCTCAGGAGACCTGGAAATCTAAGGTTTACGTCAGAAAAAGAACGAGGTGGCCAAGTGAAGTTTCTCATCGTGGATGATTCGGTCACCATGCGGCGGATCCTCGCCAATTCCCTACAAGACATGGGGTTCAAGGAGTTCGAAGTGGCCGAGAACGGGCTTGATGCCCTAACGGCCTTCGACGGCTCCATCGACTTTGTCATCACAGATTGGAATATGCCCAACATGGGCGGGCTGGATTTTGCCCGGGCCCTTCGTGAGAGAGCGGACGGGCAGGAGGTCCCGATTCTCCTGGTTACCCGACAGCGACTTGAGGAAGACCTTCATCAGGTCGCTCAGGCCGGGGTGGACCACACCCTGATCAAACCGTTCACACCTCAGGTTTTCCAGGACAAGGTTCATCAGGTTCTGGGGGGACGAATGGGGGCAGCGTGATCGATGTCTGAGGACGGATTGGATCGGGACGAGCTACTCAAGGACTCGGAGGCCACGCTACGAGAAGTGGCGGGCATCCTCCTCGAGCTCAGGGATCCAGTCCCCTCGTCCGTTTCGGAGAAGACTCCCCGAGGGCCTCCCGGGGGCACCGAGGTCCAAACCATTCCCCGGGAGGGCCTCCAGGAGGTCCTGAAAAAGGCCGCCCTCGAGGTGGACGGGATCCTGGCGGAGGTCCGCGGAGGCAGGCGGACCCTGCAATCCACCTCCGCCACCCTCCCTCTCGGGGAGGGAATCCAGCCCCATGGGACCCCTGAGGCTACCAGGACAGGAATGCTGGATGGGTTGGACCGGGCGCACTCCCTGGTGGATCAGCTCGTGCCTGTGGATTGGGAAGATTCTCTTCCCGAGGCAGAGCATAAGGTCGTTGGGGACCGACTGAGGGAAGAGTTGCGGGGACTGGCTACCTCCCTCCACTTCCGGGACATCGCGGACAGAGAGCTGGCTCAGCTCTCCGGGGCCCTGGCTCGTGCCGAGAAGAGGCTCTCTGGGCTCACGCGACTGTTGGAACTGTTTTGCCTCCGAGGCGAAGGAAAGGGCTCGGGAGAAGCTGCCCCGGCCCAATCGGAAGTTCAGGCCCGTTCTGACGGGCCCCGGGACCTCTAGCCCGCTGATCCCATGAACGCTCGGCCTCTCCCCATCCCTGATCTGACCCCCCGGCTATCCTTGCACACCAGGATCGAAGGAGCGGTGCGGCGAAGGGTCGTGGGCCAATCGGCGGTTCTTGATCGCCTTTTGGTGGCACTCCTGGCGGGAGGGCATGTCCTCCTGGAAGGGGTGCCTGGCCTCGCGAAAACCCTTCTTGCCCGGACCTTGGCCGAAGCCATGGATGCGTCGTTCCGACGCATCCAGTTCACTCCGGACCTGCTACCCTCCGACATCCTGGGAGGAATGGTATTTCAGGAGGAGACTCGAACCTTCGTACCGGCCCCGGGCCCCATTTTCGCCAATTTCATTCTCGCCGACGAGATCAACCGGGCGCCTCCAAAAGTTCAATCGGCCCTCCTGGAGGCCATGGAGGAAGGCCAAGTGACCCTTGGGGGGGAGAGTTTCCCACTCCGACAGCCGTTCATCGTGTTGGCCACGCAGAACCCTCTGGAACACCACGGGACCTACCCTCTGGCTGAAGCCCAGGTAGACCGGTTCTTCATGCACCTGAATCTGGATTACCCAGACAAGTCGGAAGAACGGGAAATCCTTCGGCTGGCAGCGGACCCTCCCGAAGGCCGGGTCGACCCCGTCGTTTCGGCCAAGGAGCTCCTGGAGGCACGAGAGGCCATGGCGGAGGTACATGTGGACGCCCGCATCCAGGACTATCTGGTGGAGCTTCTTTTCGCCACCAGGGAGCCTGGGGAGGCTGGAATCCCTGAGCTGGAACCCCTCCTCACCATGGGGGCTTCTCCTCGAGCCGGCATCGCATTGCAGGCAGGAGCTCGGGCCCGGGCATTCCTCGCCGGCCGATCTTTCGTCTTGCCGGAGGACATCAAGGCTCTGGCTCCCGACGTCCTTCGGCATCGTCTTTTCCTGAGTTTCGAGGCCGAGGCCAAAGGACTTGGACCCGACGAGGTCCTTGAGAAGATCCTCTCCTCCGTCCCCATCCCCTGAGGCGCCGACCATGCGTCGCGCCCCCCATGAACCTACTGGGGTCAGGGATGCCCCTTCCCTCACCCCCTCCCTGATGCAGGCCGTCCAGCGGTTGGAGCTTCACCTGGGCGGAATGGCGGATTCCATCATCCACGGCGATCGCCTGTCTCACTTTCCTGGAAGGGGCCTCGAGGCAGCGGGTGTGCGGGAGTACCAACCCGGGGATGAGGCTCGGGGCATCGATTGGAGGGTGACGGCTCGGAAGGGCCGTCTCCATGTGAGGGAATTCCATGAAGATCGGGACCTCCCCTTTGTGGTCCTCTTTCATCGGTCTCCCACCCTTCGGGCCGGCCGGGCCGGTATCAAGGAAACCCGGGCGGTGGAAGTCGCCGGACTCCTGGCCGCGTTGTCCTTGAAAGGTGGGAACCGGATTGGCCTGGTCCATGGGGGTCCGGGTCGACTCTTGTTGCCAAGTCGGAATAAACGGCAACTCCTACATTTCCTGACCGTTCTCCTCTCGGTCCCGCAGGAAGAGTCGGAGGCCTCTCTAGCTGAGCTTCTGAAATCATTCACGCAGGGAAAGCGGGAGCGCCACCGAGTCTTCCTTGTCAGCGACTTCTTGCTGGACGGGCCTGAGGTCTTTCGGGTTCGTGAGCGCCTTCTGGCCCTCCGACGGCGCCACTCCCTGACCCCGGTCCGAATCCTGGACCGAAGGGAGGGAGACCTTCCAGAAAGCTTCTGGTTTTACCTCAGGGATCCGGTGACGGGTGACCTCACTCGGCCCCGGACCAGAGAAGGGAAACGCTCCCTCCGCGTCGAGCTGGACCGGGTAGCGGACCGGGTCGAGGGGTTGTTCAGGGAGCTGGGGATCAGGGAATGGTCCTTCGACGTGGCGGAGGGGTTGAAGCCAAGGTTGAGGGCGCTCTTGGCACAAGATCGAAGGGAGGGGCATCGCCGTGCTTGATCTGGTGCTCTTCCTTTTCCTGGCAGCCCCGCCGGGGTTTCCCGTTCTCTCCCAGACGGACCGCCCCGAAGTGCGACTCCTCGAGACTCGTGTCGCCCCGGAGGTGACGTCCACAGGAGAGACGCTTTCCCTGGAGCTCCTGATCTTCGTGGAAGAGGGGTGGCGACTCCTCCCTCCGGATACCCTCAGCTACCTGAGTGGCGCCAAGGGGCGAAGGCCCGTGGAGGTGCGGAGAGAGGCAGCGGGGCAGGGTGGCGGATCGGTAGCTCGCCTTACCTATGAACTTCTTGTCTTGCGTCCCGGGGTCCTCCACTTCTCTCCCATCCGGGTAGGTGTCGAGCCGGTGGCCGGCTCGGATCCCCCTGGTTCCGGACGCTCGAATCAGGATCCCTTTGCGACTGGAGGTCGTACCTGGATCACCCTCTCGTTGGGGGAGACACGCGTGGGGTCTGTCCTCCCTCCCGGGGCTGAAGCGGTTGAACCGGCGGGGCCCCTGATCCCGCCCTCCGAGCCGAAAGGGCGAAGAGGGCTCTTGCTTGGGTTCTTCCTCCTCCTGGCTGTCGGGAGTGGGGCGGGGGCCTGGATCGTCCGACATCCGGGGCCTCAGCCAACCGGGG
>CBDUAX010000325.1:0-5852 GCA_965365235.1 uncultured bacterium | reverse complement strand
TCCTGTTCCGGGGCTGGGGAGATCCGTGCCAGGATGCTCTCTCCAACCTTTACCTTTTCCCCTTCCTCACACAGCACTTCCCATTCCGGGGGCAGGAAGAGGTCCACCCGTGAGCCGAAACGGATGAGACCGAACCGTTCCCCCCGTGCCACGGAGTCTCCTTCCTGGAGGTCTGTGACCACCCTACGGGCAACCAGGCCTGCGATCTGCCGCACCAGGACACGGGCTTCACCGGCCTGGATTCCCAAAGAAGCTCGTTCGTTTTCCTCGCTGGCCTTGGGATTCCAGGCAGCCAGGTACTTCCCCGGATGGTAGTCCCGATAGCCCACTACACCGCTGACGGGGGCCCGCTGGACATGGACGTTGAACACGCTGAGGAAGATGGAGATCCGTGTGGCCGGCCCCTGAAGGAAGAGGGGCTCGTCCACCTGGACGATCTGGATCACCTTCCCCTCTCCCGGAGCCAGGACCCACTCTTCACCGGTTGGGATGGAAGGAGTAGGGTTTCGGAAGAAGTAGACCGTAAAAAGAGTGAGGACTCCCGTGAGCCCTGCCCCCCAGTAGAGAAGGCGGGGCGCCGGGGTTCCTGAGTTCCCCTGGAAGGTCGCCGAAAGGGCCAGGATGGCGGTGAATGCCAACCCGATGAGGATGAACGGCCACCCCTCCGGTGCGATACGCATGACCCGGCGCCTCTCCCCTTATCCGAAACGGGGTGGGTCGTAGGCCGACAGCTCGATTCCGGTGAGTCTCCGGAAGATCTCCAGGTACCGCTCCGTCGTGGCTCCCACCACCTCGTCGGGGAGGTCCGGCGGAGGCGGCTTTTTGTCCCAGTCCGAAAGGGTGTCCAGATAGTCTCGAATGGGCTGCTTGTCCAAAGACGGTTGGCCCCTTCCCACCTGGTAGTGTTCCCGAGGCCAGAAGCGGGAAGAATCCGGTGTCAGGACCTCGTCGATGAGGATGATCCGGCCCTCGGCGTCCTTGCCGAATTCGAACTTGGTATCGGCAAGAATGATCCCCCGCTCCTCTGCGGTTCGGCTTCCAAACCCGTAGATCTCCAGGGCCAGGTGCCGAAGGGTATGAGCCAGATCCGAGCCCAGTAGATCTTCCACCACGCCGAAGGTGATATTCTCGTCGTGATCCCCCTCCTGAGCCTTGGTGGCCGGCGAGAAGATTGCCGGCTCCAACCGACCGCTCTCCAGAAGGCCCTCCGGGAGGGGCTCGCCCGCGAGGGTGCCTTCCTTCTTGTATTCCTTCCAGGCAGAGCCGGTGATATACCCCCTGACCACGCACTCCACCAGCACCGGGTCCGTCCGTCTTACCAGCATGGCCCGGCGGGCCCACTGCTCCCGGGTGCCCTTAAGCTCTGGAAGGTGTTCCTCGATCTCTTCCGGGATGACCGAGATCAGATGGTGATCCACCGTGCCCTCCAGGAGGGAGAGCCACCAGGCCGTCACCTGTGTGAGGACCTCGCCCTTGCCCGGGACCGGTTGAGGGAGGACCACGTCGAAGGCACTCACCCGATCGCTGGCCACCATGAACAGTTTGTCAGCCCCGGCCTCGTACACGTCTCGGACCTTCCCCTTCGACAGGAGGGGAAGGGGGAGGTCGCTCTGGTGAAGAGGGGCACCGGCCTGGCCGGGTTTTGCGTCAGACACGGACATCAGGATCTCCGATGGACTGGTTTGACTCTGAGGAATAACGATCAAGAACAGGCACTACCCACTCGTCCAAGAACTGGTCCACCTGCTCCGGGGCTCTCCCGACGAATTGGTCCGGGTTCACCAACTCCTGAAGCTCGGGCAGAGACATCCCAAATGCCCCATCTCCCGCAATGCGTTCCAGGAGGTCGGCCCGCTGGCCGTCCTCCTTCATGCGCAGGGCGGCAGCCATGGAGTGCTGGCGGATCCGTTCATGGAGGGCCTGCCGGTCACCACCCTGTTGAACGGCCCTCATGAGGATGGTCTCGGTGGCCAAAAACTGGAGATGCTCCTCCAGGTTCTTCTGAATGACGTTGGGATTCACGACCAGCCCTCGGGAGACGTTCTCGACGAGAACCAGGACCCCATCCATGCTCAGGTAGGCATCGGGCACCGACACCCTTCGGTTGGCCGAGTCGTCCAGCGTCCGCTCCAACCACTGGGTAGCGGCCATAAAGGCCGGGTCCTGCGCCAGGGTCAGGACGTGGCGAGAGAGGCCGCAGATGCGTTCCGCCCTCATGGGGTTCCGCTTGTAAGGCATGGCGGAGGAGCCGATCTGATCCTTCTCGAACGGTTCCTCGACTTCCCTGAGATGAGCGAGGAGACGAAGGTCGTTCCCCATCTTCGACGCCGAGGAGCCCAACCCTGAGAGGGTGGCCAGGAATGCCTGGTCCACCTTCCGGGGGTAGGTCTGGCCGGTGACGCCGAACGACCGCGTGAACCCCATTCTCTCGGCCACGCGGGCGCCGAGCTCCTCCACCTTCCCATGGTCCCCATGGAAGAGGTCCAGGAACGAGGCTTGGGTACCGGTTGTCCCCCGGACCCCACGGAACCGGAGCGTCTCCAGACGAAACTCGATCTCCTCCAGGTCGAGAAGGAGGTCCTGGATCCAGAGTGTGGCCCTTTTTCCGACCGTGGTGGGTTGGGCCGGTTGAAAGTGGGTGTATGCCAGGGTGGGGAGTCGGCGGTGCTCCCGGGCAAATTCGCTCAGGGCGCCCACGCAGCGAACGATCCGGTTCCGGATGAGGGTGAGGGCCTCCCGGTGTTGGATCAGATCCGTGTTGTCTCCTACGAACGCGCTTGTGGCCCCCAGGTGAATGATCCCCTTGGCCGCCGGCGCCACCTCCCCGAATAGGTGGACATGGGCCATGACATCGTGCCGAAAGCGTCGTTCGTATTCGGCGGCCTTTTCCAGATCCAAACTGTCCAGCCCGGCCCGCATCTGATCCAGGGCTTCGTCCGAGACGGGGAGCCCCAGCTCTTGCTGGCTCTCCGCCAGGGCCAGCCAAAGTCGGCGCCAGGTTCCGAATCGAAACCCGGGACTGAAGATGGCCTGCATCTCCCTTGAGGCGTAGCGATCGGCCAGCGGATGCGTATACCGGTCCAGACCAGGGTTTTCGCTCACCAAGGTGCTTTCCATTTCTCTCCGTGGGGAAGGAGCCGCTTCACCGACGGACGTAGAAGTCTCTCGAGGTCAGTGCCCCGTTCCGCTCGAGATAGATCCGGACACGAGCCCCCCTCCTGAGCTCCCGAAGGGCCTGTGCGGCGTCCTCGGCCGTGTTGATCCTCGCGGCGCCGATGGAGAGGAGTACGTCCCCTCTACGCAGTCCGAGGTTCTGGGACAGGGCAGGGGAGATTCCGGTGATCAGAGCACCCGATTGGCTTCCGATGTTCTGCTCCGCTCGAACCTCGGCATCCACCGTGATGACCTCCAGGTCCTCAAGAACCTCTACTCGCTGAGCCCGGGCTGTCGGGAGGGTCTCGGTTACCAGCCTCGTAACTCCACTCCGGTCGTCCACGGTGACGTCCACGGGGTCGCCGGCCCGAAGGTCCAGAAGGACCGCTTCGAAGTCCAGCGGCGTCCCCAGGGGCCGCCCATTGGCCTGGAGAAGCCGGTCCCCTTCAGAGAGGCCGGCTTCTGCCGCCGGGGATCCCGGGACCACCGCAGAGACCCGGACCCCCCGGGTCCTTCCCCAAGCATCCGCTTGAACCGCTTCCACGTCCACCCCTGTCCAGGCCCTCCGGACCTCCCCGTATTGCATCAGGTCCGCCGCCACCCGGAGCGCCCGATCGATGGGGATGGCAAATCCGAGCCCCTCGCTTCCACCACTCCTGGAAAAAATGCTGGTGTTCACCCCCACGACCTCTCCCAAAGCGTTGACCAGGGGACCTCCCGAGTTTCCCGGATTGATGGAAGCGTCGGTCTGGACCATCCCAAGGTAGAAGCCCGAGTCCTGGTCCTGAGGGATGATGTGGCGACCCACCGCGCTCACCACCCCGGCGGTGACGGTGGGTTCAGGGTTTGAGAGGAGATAGGCAAAAGGATTCCCGATTGCCATGGTCCACTCCCCGATCAACAAGCCTCGGGAAGTCCCCAGCGGTGCTACCGGAAGATCTTCTCCGGGGATCTGGAGTACGGCGACATCGGTGACGTGGTCGGTACCCACCAATTCGGCTCTGAAATCCCGTCCGTCCGGCAGAGTGACCCGGATCTCGCTCGCCCCCCGGATCACGTGGTCGTTGGTGAGGACAAAACCCTCTTCATGAAAGACCACGCCGGACCCGAAACCGGTGGTCCGGCGAGAAGCACCTGGTGGGATAAAGAACTGATCCCACACACTTCTGGCACGGACCGCCTGTTCGCGAAGGACGTTTACGCTGACTACCGCCGGGGCGACCCTGGTGGCTGCCCTGACCAGTGCCGTGTTCCGACTGGCATCGACGGTTTGCTGCCCGCCTCGTCCTTCCAGCTCCGCCCCAGAAGGAGTCGAGGAGGAGGGAAGGGTCCCTGAAGAATCCAGATCCAGGGCGGCATGCATGCCCGCACCAACTTCCTGGGCCAAAACCGTATCAGAACGTCGTGGGGGTTCCCCGTTCCCGCATCCGATGGATATCCACCCGAGAAGGGCCAGACTCGCCAGGGAACGGGCCCGGGACAGCTGAGTCAGTTGGGTCATCAGAAACACTCCCGTAATACGCGTGGCCAAAACGCTTGCCTACAGCTCCTGCCCCATGGTCTCCCAATCTTTTAGGAAGGCCTCGATCCCTTTGTCGGTCAGCGGGTGTTTTGCCAGCTGCCACAGGACCTTCGGGGGGATGGTGGAACAATCGGCACCCAGCATTGCCGACTCGACGACATGCTGTGGATGGCGAATGGAGGCGACCAGGATCTCCGTCTCCATGCCGTAGTTGTCGTAGATCTGGCGGATCTGGGAGATCAGGTCCATCCCGTCGTGAGCGATATCGTCCAGGCGCCCCACGAAGGGCGAGATAAAGGTGGCCCCAGCCTTGGCGGCGAGAAGCGCTTGAAGGGGTGAGAAGCATAGGGTGACATTTACGCCGATGCCCTCGTCCCGGAATTTCCGGCAGGCTTTGAGCCCGTCTTCCGTCAGAGGCACCTTGATGACGATGTTCGGGTGAAGGGCCGCCAACCGAAGGCCCTCGGAGATCATCGTCTCCGCGTCCAGACCGACGACTTCGGCGCTGACGGGCCCATCCACGATTTCCGCGATCTCTCTGAAGATCTCCTTGGCATCTCGGCCTTCCGAGGCCCGGGCCAGAAGAGTCGGATTCGTGGTTACCCCGTCGATGAGGCCGGCGTCGGCTGCCCTTCTGATTTCCGTAAGGTCTGCAGTGTCGAGGAAGATCTTCATGTCGGTGTCCAGAGGGTTAAAGGGAAACCTTAATCTAGCTCAGAATCGGGTGGTGTGTAATCCGGTCCGGGGTCCGGTATCGGGTCCGGATAGAAGACCCGAGAGAGGAAAAGTCCGTCGGGTGGCGCCGGGGGGGAGGTGACGAGATCGTTGGCGGTTCCCGAGAGGAGGGTTTCCATTTCCCCGAGTGGGCGCCGCCCCAGGCCCACGTCCACCATCGTCCCCACCAGATACCGGACCATGTGATGCAGGAACCGGTTCGCCTTGATTCGGAATTCGATGCCGATGCTCCCCCACTCGTACCAGTTCGCCTCCTGCACCTCACAGATGTCTCCCCGGTGTTCTTGGCCGGTCTTGGCGAAAGCCTTGAAAGAGTGGTTACCCGGGAGAAGGGCTCCACATTCCGCCAGCCGTTCCAGGCTCAGGTCCTGGGCCAGTGGCCAACACCAGGGTCGGAAGAAGGGGGAGTGGGCTTCCGGCTTCAACCCGATCCGGTAGGTAT
>CBDUAX010000324.1:0-5856 GCA_965365235.1 uncultured bacterium | reverse complement strand
ATCCTGGAGCTGGCCACGTCCCTTCGGTGGACCCTTTCCCCTGAGTTCCACGACCGGTTGATGGAGTCCCTGTATGGTGCCGCGGCAGAGATCGCCGCGGCCTGCACTACTTCAGGGGTGAAAAAGGCGAAATTCGCCTTCGATCGAGGCCTGGACCGATTGCTGACGAGCCGCCTGTACGGGTTCCCTCTGATGCTGGCGATTCTGGCCACCGTGTTCTGGCTCACCATCGAGGGAGCGAATGTCCCCTCGGCCTTCCTGGCCTCGATCCTCGTAGACACAGTACACCCCTGGCTGAAGGGAATGGGTCTGGCCCTTTCCTTCCCCTGGTGGCTGAACGGGTTCCTCTTCGACGGAATGTACCTGGCTACGGCGTGGGTGGTGAGTGTGATGCTTCCGCCCATGGCCATCTTCTTCCCCTTGTTCACCCTCCTTGAAGATTTCGGGTATCTGCCTCGAGTCGCCTTCAATCTCGATGCATTCTTCCGGAGGGCCGGCGCCCACGGTAAACAGGCACTCACCATGTGCATGGGATTCGGGTGCAACGCCGCCGGTGTGGTAGCAACCCGTATCATCGACTCCCCCCGGGAGCGGCTCATCGCCATCATCACCAACAACTTCTCACTCTGTAACGGTCGGTGGCCGACGCAAATACTGGTGGCATCCATCTTCCTGGGGGCGTTGGCTCCCGACGGGTGGGGTGGACCGTTGTCGGCTGCCTCGGTGGTCCTGGTGGCACTTCTGGGCATCTTCTTCATGTTTCTGACCTCGTGGTTCCTGTCCAGGAGCCTCCTGAAAGGGGAGGCCACCACCTTCAGTCTGGAGCTGCCGCCCTACCGCCCCCCCCGAATCTTCCAAACCCTCTATACCTCGCTGATCGACCGCACCCTCATCGTTTTGTGGCGGGCGGTGGTCTTCGCCCTTCCGGCCGGGGCCCTTATCTGGCTTGTGGCGAATATCCCCGCAGGGGAGGCGAACCTGGCGGCGTTGTTGGTCGGATGGTTCGAGCCGGTGGGGTTCCTGGTAGGGCTGAACGGGGTCATCCTGTTGGCGTACATCGTGGCGATTCCTGCCAACGAGATCGTGATTCCGACGGTCCTCATGCTCACGGCGCTGGTGGGAGGGGCGGTGGGAGTGGGTGGTGAAGCCGGAGTGATGTTCGAGCTGGGGCTGGCGGGAACGGGGGAGCTACTTCGGTTGGGTGGATGGACCACCCTCACCGCGGTGAACCTCATGCTCTTCAGCCTCCTTCATAACCCCTGCTCGACCACGCTCTATACCATCTACCAGGAGACCAAGAGCTGGCGATGGACGGCGGTTTCGGCGTTCCTTCCGCTGGCCATGGGGTTCGCCGTTACCTTTCTGGTGGCTCAGTTCTGGCGGATTCTGGCCTAACAGGACTCCGCTACCTCCAGCCGGGAGTTTCCGGAGGAAGGACCTTTGGCCGAGATCGAGAAGGAAGCCAAGCTCGTCGTCTCTTCCCAGGACTACCATCGTCTGATGGAAACAGGAACCCTCCTGGGCTGCAGGGATCAACTCAACATCTATTTCCATGACCCGGAACGTCTGGGACAGGGCCTGGGATATTTTCGGGTCCGGTTTCAGACCGGACGGGAGCCCGTGGCCACCCTGAAGATTCCCAAGATCTGGGTGGGTGCCGTGCGGGAGATGGTGGAGATCCAACGGCCCTTGTCGGAGATGGGGCCCGGGCTTCGTCCCCGGCCTGGCCGGACGATTCGGGTGGCCGAGGACCTCCCGGGGCAGATGGGCAGGCATTTCTCGGCCCTGGGAATCACCCGACTCCGCCGGTTGGGTTGGATGCGGAACCGCCGCTGTGAGATTCAACTGGGCGGGATCGGGACCGTAGAGCTGGACAGGACCCTCCTCCCGGGGGGAAGGGTCCATCATGAGGTCGAGATCGAAACCTCCGACGAGGATCTCCTCCGTCGCCTCATGGAGAAAGTCCGGGAGGGGGCGCCCTCGGCGGTGCCGTCTTCGGTCGGGAAATTTTCGCGGTTTCTGGAAGCCATGGATGGTCTGCCCCAGAGCAGGGCCCGAAGCTGACCCTTACGCTCTGGAGTAGAACCCCTTCCCCTTCTTCATCCATCGCCTGACTTCCTTCCAGAGCTCTTCATAGGCTCTGGCAGGGATCGAGCTCCTTGCGAAGGTATGGAGAGGGTTCCGATGGATCCCCATCTTCTCCACCAGGCTCGAATAGGGAATCTGGCTCTTCAGGAAGGGGATCGGGATCTGATCCGCCAGGTCTGCGGTTTGTCGGTGCAGGGTCTTTCGACGGTCTACCATGCAGAAGAAAGGAAATACCCCCAACCGCTTGGTCTTCACCTCTTCCACGGACCTGAGAATTTGAAGCAGGGTCCGGAGAGAAAGGGGGGTGGGAATGGTCGGGACCAGAAGGACATCAGCAGCCCGGAACACGCTTTCAGAGACAAGGGAGATGCTGGGGGCGCAGTCCAGGAAGAGGAGCTCATAGTCTCTGGAGAGAGGCGCCAGGATCCTGTCGATCTGCTTTTCGGGGCGTTTTGTGTTGTCCAGCTCCAGGTCCAGGTGGCGGTAGGAGAAATCTGCTGGCAGAAGATCCAGGCCGGGGAAGTCGGTGGCCTTGATCCGGGAATTCAGCTCGGTTTTCCCACTGATGAGCTTCTTCCCTCCGCCCTTCACCTTCGGCTTGATCCGGAAGTAGAAGGTTGCGGCACCCTGTGGATCCAGGTCCCACACCAGGGTCCTGAACCCTTGTTTCGCAGCAAGGTAGGCCAGGTTCACCGTGGAGGATGTCTTCCCCACGCCGCCCTTGATGTTGTACGTCGCAAGAACTCTCACCCGAAAAGCTCCTCGAATCGTCTCCGGTTCCCTTTGCGTGCAAAAGTCTCGAAACGTTGGTGGAAAGCCATTCGCTCAACCGCCACCTGTTTCTCCAACTGACCCATGAGTTGACCCATGGCCATGAGGGTGGCTGGGGGTCCCACCCCCTCTTCCAACATCTCGTCTGCGAAGGACCGGAGAGCGTCGGTCTGCACCTGGAGGTCGTTGAAGTCGCCCAGGTTGTCCTGGAGTTTCTTTAGTTCCCTGATCAACGCCTCCAGAGACTTGGGTGGGAAGAGAGTTTGGAAAAAACTCATTAAGTATCGGAGCTTCTTGCAGTCGAGACGCACCTGATGGAGGGCCTCAGCCGGGGTTTTGGGGCCGATCTTCCCCCCCTTCTTCAAGATTTTCCGGTACACTCCAAGAATCCGCTCACTGGCCACGGCGTCCACGGCCCTTCCTGCATTCCTGGGGCGTGGGGACGCTGGTCCCGAGCTTTCGAGGAAATCCGCCCACCCCTCCATGAATGCGGCGAATCGTTTTGAGTCGAGACTCCGGATCAGGCTTCGGTGGGCTAGCCGTTTCTTCTTGTTCAGGAAGTGAACCAGCGGCACGAGTTCGTCCCGGACCCGGTGGGGCAGGGCATCTTGATAGGCAGGAATCTTGAGCAGGTAGACATCCATGTCCCGGGTGGGACCGGTCCGGCTCCCCAGCCAGCGGAGCTCGTCTCCGAAATGGGATACGATGTCCTCCGGAAAAACCCCTTTGATCTGGCTAAGAGCTGAGCGAGCACGCCGCCCGGCCACCCTGAACTCATGCAGAAACTCCGAGTCCCAGTCCTTCCGTACCCCCTCCAGGTTCACTTCCATAGTGGTCAGAAGCTCCCGGTGGATGATCCTGCACGCCTCGTCGGCCCGGATCCCCGAGGAAAGGGGGAGGACGGTAGAGGAGGAATGCCGCTCCGGGGTTTGGCCCAGGGCCTCCAGGATTCCCGAAAGCTCATTCTTGTCCCGGCTCCGGGTGGCACCGGCCTTCTCCAGACCGGCAGCCACCCTTCGGAATGGGGTGCGGTAGCCCTTGAGTTGGATCAGGCGGAGGTGGGCCGGGAGGCTTTCCTGCCTGGGGTTGCCCTCTACGTTGGCCGAACCCTCCCTGAGGAGGAGCCGGGCGACGGTCTTTTGATCTTCGTTCAGGACAGCCCAGAGTTGAAAGGCCCACCTCGCCCTGGCCTTCCGGAAGAGACGCCGAACCTTGATTTGCTTCCGAAGGAGGGACCGGAAGGGGGTATCTCCCAACTCCCCTGCGAAGCTGGGGACGGTGCGAGCCCGGTGCTCCAGGGTTTCTCCCTCGTCGGAGGACAGGGTCAGCTTTTTGGCCCGTCCGGCGGGAGACACGCCGAGGGTGAACCCTCCGTCCATCAGCCGCCAATCGAAGGTGTCCAGATAGTCCACCCGCTCCTGGGAGGTTTCCAGGAGTTGGAGAGGAAAGCGGCTGCCGAGCCTTTCGAGAGTCTCGGCGGGATCGGAATCCCTGGGCAGCATGAAGAGTGACAAGGTGAGGGTCACCTTCTTCTTCGCAGAGAATGCTAGGAACGTTTCCCGTGCGACGGGCCGAGGTAAACAGTAGTTTATACTGAATGGGCCATGGATAGCGTACCACCAAAGTAATATGACCTGGGCTGTCAGGTCACGCGGTTATCGCGAACGAGAGGGCCCGCGGCTTCCACGACGATTCTATCCCTCCACCATCCGAGAGGTTTGGACCGAATGTTCGAGACGGCGGAGTTGGGCCAGAAGATCCCGAAAAAGGAGTACAAAAGACGGGAGGCAGTCCTCAGGGAGGAGCTCCTCGAGGCCCAATTCACCCTCAAGAGAGCCGGATTCCCGGTCATCGTTCTGGTACATGGGGTGGATGGGGCCGGAAAAGGGGAAACCGTCAACACCCTCCACGAATGGATGGATACCCGGTTGATCGTTACCCGGGCCTACGACAAACCCACCACAGAGGAAGCCGAGCGACCCCATTTCTGGCGGTTCTGGCGGGAACTTCCACCTGCTGGCCGGCCCGGTTTTTTCCTCAAAGCCTGGTACTCCGATCCCTTTATCCGCCGAG
The DNA here is from genome assembly GCA_965365235.1 of uncultured bacterium. Lineage (GTDB taxonomy): Bacteria > Gemmatimonadota > Gemmatimonadetes > Longimicrobiales > Gaopeijiaceae > CBDUAX01. The sequence goes on along the minus strand of CBDUAX010000324.1, from coordinate 924 downwards.
TCTACGGAGAGATCTCCCAGGACGAGTTCGACCACCCCCTTGCCCGTATCCTGGCCTTCGAACGGACTCTGGCCGCTTCCGGTGCGGTGATTCTCAAATTCTGGCTCCACCTCGGCAAGAAACAGCAGAAGCAGGCATTCAAGGCTCTTGAGGCCGATCCGGATGAGGCCTGGCGGGTTTCCAAGAAGGACTGGGACCACTGGAAACGGTACGATGACTTTGTTCCCACCGCCGAGCACCTCATCATGAAGACCAGTACCGGTTCGGCACCTTGGGAGATCGTGGAAGGGTTCGACTCCCGGTTTCGCACCCTGGAGGTAGGCACAACACTGCTGCGGGGAATCCGGAGGGGGCTGGCGGAGGAGGCGCAACGGAAACAGGCCGCCGAGGGGTCGTTGGACAATGGAGAGGGGGGTGTGCAACCAGGCGGTCCGCCCATCCCGGAGGTGACGGCGGTGGGGGAGGCCCAGGAGGTTCTGAAGTCCCCCACCGTCCTCTCCACCCTCGACATGACCAGCCGGATGGAGAAGGCCGCCTATAAGAGTGCGGTCACCCGCCTCCAGGGGCGTCTGAATTCCCTTCGGCGGAAGGCTCGGGACCGGGGTGTATCCATGATCCTGGTCTTCGAGGGGTGGGACGCGGCAGGAAAGGGGGGTGCGATCCGGCGTGTGGCGCGGGCCCTGGATGCACGATTCTACGAGGTGATCTCCGTGGCGGCTCCGACGGAAGAGGAGCGAGCCCATCACTATCTTTGGCGGTTTTGGCGGAATGTGCCCAGGCAGGGCAGGGTGACCATCTTCGACCGGAGCTGGTACGGTAGGGTCCTGGTGGAGAGGATCGAGGGGTTCGCCACAGAAAAGCAGTGGATGAGATCCTACGCGGAGATCAATGATTTTGAGGCCGAACTGGTGGATCACGGCATCG
>CBDUAX010000323.1:0-5859 GCA_965365235.1 uncultured bacterium | reverse complement strand
CCGACCAGGTCGGCCGTTACTTCATGGAACACCCGCACGGCCGTATCGCGCATATCAAAATGGACGACCCCGCCGCATTGTGGGCGCTTTACCGGAAACGCTATCCCCGCCGGGGACCGCCCGTGGCGCCCGCACTGGTGATGCCCGACAATTTCAGAAAATCTCGTCGGTCCATCCGGGTCGAGTCACTCATCTTGGCCTCCATTTGATCCGGCGTAGGCTTCAATGGCCTCGAGGATTCGTTTGTAGGCGGAGCAGCGACACAGGTTTCCCTCCATTCCCTGGATGATCTCCCCCCGGGTGGGGCTCGGATTCTCCTCCAATAGACCAACAGCATTCAGAATCATCCCGGGCGTGCAATACCCGCACTGGTACGCCCCACGCCGGAAGAACTCTTGCTGAAGGGGGTGAAGCTCTCCGTCCACCGAAAGACCTTCGATAGTGGTCACCCTCTTCCCCTGAACGAATTCCAGCTCTGTAAGACAGGACCGGACGGGGACCCCATCCACAAGGACCGTGCACGAGCCGCACATCCCGACCCCGCACCCGTACTTGGTACCGGTCTTCCCGAGATCGGTACGTAGAACCCAGAGGAGCTTTCGATCGGCACTGGTCTCCAGCTGGACTCCTTCGCCGTTGAGAAAAAACCGGACGGTCTCCTTCACGATCGCTCCCTTCAAACGGGGATGGGCCCATCGGTCGGCCCGCACGTATTCGAAATGGGTTGGGTCAATATGGGCCCCGGTCGGGGGCCTGCGAAACATCAGCCCACAACGGGCTCGGGCAGAAGTCTTTCGGCGCCCATGGAGGTCCAAAGGGGGCGGGCTTCGGATGTGAACGGGGGCCCCTGCGCGGTGGACCAGCCGATTCACCGACGAACCTTGGTTCTGGACGGGCCGAGGATCTTTTCCCTATACTGGCGAATTCACTCCAAACCTTACCGAAAGACAGGCGCTATGGGCTCACGACGGTATTCAGTCTTCACCGGTTCTGGCAGCTCTATTCCGACCCGAAAGGTCGAGAATCGAGACTTCCTGCCGAACCGGTTCTTCCTGAACTACGGGGAGCCTCTCGATCCGGCGGACAACTCCCTCGTCATCGAGAAGTTCAAGGACATCACCGAGATTTCGGAGCGGCGTTACGTCGAGGACGATCTGGTAGCCTCCGACATCGGCGCCGAGGCCGCCCAGTTGGCGGTGGCCGATGCCGGGATCGATCCCGAGTCCCTCGATTATATCATTGTCGCCCACAACTTCGGGGACGTTCGGTCCGACCGTCTGGAGTTGGACTTCTGCCCTACTCTGGCCGCCCGGGTGAAAGAGAAGCTGCGGATCAAAAACCCATCGTGTGTAGCCTACGACCTGCCTTTCGGCTGCCCGGGTTGGCTGCAGGCGGTGATCCAGGCCGATTATTTCCTTCGCTCCGGTGATGCCAGCCGGGCTCTGGTCATTGGCGCCGAAACCCTCTCACGCGTCTGTGATCCGCACGACCGGGACAGCATGATCTACTCCGACGGGGCCGGAGCCACTGTCCTAGAGGCCGTGGAATCAGAAGAACCCCAGGGGATCTTGAGCCACGCAACTCGGTCAGACACTCTGGACCATGCCAGACTCTTGTGGATGGGGCCGTCATACGACCCAAACCCCGCAGAAGACCGCCTCTTTCTGAAGATGTACGGGAGGAAGTTGTACGAGTACGCCGTACAGACCGTGCCCGGAGTCGTTCGGCAGAGCCTGGACCGGGCAGCGATCAACCTCACGGATGTGGACAAGGTCCTGCTGCACCAGGCCAACGCCAAGCTGGACCACTCGATTCTGAAACGCCTCTTCCGGCTGAATGGCGTGTCTGAGATCCCCGAGGGGATCATGCCCATGACCATCTCCTGGCTCGGGAACAGCTCCGTCGCCACCCTTCCTACTCTCTTCGACCTCGTTCGTCGAGGCGACCTGGGGGAGCAGGAGCTGAATGGGGGAGACGTGGTTCTCTTCGCCTCCGTGGGAGCTGGCATGAACATCAACTCCATGGTCTACCGCTACCCACCGCCCCTCCCTTGAAACCTCAAATTCCCTGGATGGCCGTCCAACCTCTGAGGAGCTCCTCGATGTTCTGGGATATCACCCCCAACGTATCAAGAGAGTCTATCGTCTGCAGGCTGATCTACGGCCTCCTGATCTCGGCCCTTGCCGGATGTGGAGGACAATACCCTGCCCCGCCCGAGACCCGGATCGATCCGAAGGTGGATACGATCCACGGGATCGAGATCACCGACGAATACCGGTGGTTGGAGGAGCAGGATGCTCCCCAGACCCGAGCCTGGATTTCGGCGCAGAATCGCTATGCGGAGCTCATTGTGGGCGAATCTCCCCTCAGGGATCGGATCCGGACGCGCCTCATGGAACTCCAGGATATCCCGGATGTCGGCGGGACCCGGCGGGCCGGCGGCTTCGAGTACTTCACGATGCGGCGAAAGGGTGAGGAGGCCCCCCGGATCTACCGGAGGCCTACACCGGAGGAAGACGGCCCGGGCACCGAGGGCGGCCATGAGGGCGGAACGGAGGGCAAAGAAACGGAAGAGCCGAGCCTTGACGGAGACTACGAGGTGGTCCTGGATCCAGCCGACCTGGATCCGACCTACCGCATGCTGGTCTCCATGGCGGGGTTTTCGCCGGACGGCAGGTTGATGTTGTACACCATCCGTCAGGGGGGAGCCGACGAGGTGGAGTACCGCATCCGGGACCTTGAAACCGGGGACGACCTCCCGGACCACCTTCCGAACGCTCTCTACAGTGGAGTAGAGTTCGACGCAAAAGGTACTGGCTTCTTCTACACCTACCGGTCCAGGACAGAAGGCCCGCGGATCCGCCACCACACCTTGGGAACCGACCCCTCACAGGACGTTGAGATCTGGGGAGATGGATTCGGTCCCACCGTTTTCATCGGAATGGACATCGTCGCCGAGGGGCGCTATCGGGTGTTCACGGCCCAGCATGGCTGGGCCAGGGACGACATTTACCTCCAGGACACCAGGGGGCGGGAGGGGGTGGTAAGCCTAGAGGAGATTCGGCCGGTGGTCGTGGACGTTCCGGCCCATTTCGACATCCGATACCGTGACGGGCAGTTCCTCATTCGGACCGACATGGACGCCCCCATGTACCGCCTGATGACCATGGACCCGGAACACCCGGAGCCCGAGCACTGGGAAGAACTGATTCCGGAAGCCGAGGACCTCCTCCAGAGCTACGCCTTTATCGGGGGTAAGATCTATGCCACCTACCTCCATGAGGTCAGCGACCGCATCCGGGTTTTCGAGGAGGACGGCACACCGGCGGGAGAGGTGGAGGTCCCACCCTTCTCTTCCGTGGGCATCAGGGGGAATGGTGAGGGGAGAGCCACCCTTTCCGTCAGCAACCGTCTCAAGCCTTCCACCGCCTATGACCTGGACTTGGGCACGGGTGACCGGAATGTCTCGGAACCCTCCGAGGTACCCTTCGATGCGTCATCCTACGAGGTCGAACAGGTCTGGTTTGAATCCACCGGAGGGGTCCGAGCCCCCATGTATGTGGCATACCGGCGGGGTTTGGAGTTGGATGGGACCCATCCTACCATCCTGAATGGATATGGAGGATTCAACTCGGCCATCAAACCCGGGTTCTCCACAACGGCAGCCATGTGGCTCGAGTTGGGTGGGGTCTATGCCGTCGCCACCCTGAGGGGGGGAAGCGAGTTTGGTGAGGCCTGGCACCGGGACGGGATGTTGGAGAACAAACAGCACGTATTCGATGATTTCATCGCTGCCGCCGAGTTTCTTGTCGCCAGCGGATACACGAACCCAAACAAGCTGGCCATCTCCGGCGGAAGCAACGGGGGGCTCCTGGTAGGAGCGGCCCTGACACAGAGGCCGGACCTGTTCCGAGCTGTCCTCTGTACTTACCCGGACCTGGACATGATCCGGTTTCCCCACTTCGTGGAAAACAACAACATGCCGGCTCTACTGGAATACGGGGATGCAACGGACCCGGAGATGTTCCGGCACATCCGCCAGTACTCACCCTACCAGGCGGTTCGGGACGGCGTGGATTATCCAGCGGTGATGCTGACCACGGGAGACCTGGATGCCGGAGTCCCTCCGCTCCAGGCGCGAAAAATGACGGCCCGCCTACAGGCTGCAACCCGTTCGGGTCTCCCGGTCGTCCTATGGTATGACGCTCGAGGGGGCCACGCCGGCGGCCGGGGGCGACCTCTGTCGGTTCGGGTAGAGGATTCAGCCAGAGAGATCACCTTCTTGGCCCAACAGTTGGGGTTGGCGGAGGGCGGGAGTTAGCCCCGAATACCGGGACGGAATCCACCTTCCTCGACTCGGTCGCGGCCCCAGGGGACCCAGACTCCCGAGAGGTCAGGACGGACCGAAGGAACTTGCAGGTCCTGTTCTTCGTACGGAAAGGAAGACCAGTTGGAGGTATATGATCGTTAGCCCACGTCTCGGTGCTCGGCTGGCCCTGGTGCTGGCCCTGGTGGCAGACCTCTTCACCTTTGGGGTCACCCCCCTCGGCCGGGGTCCGTCCCAAGCATCCATTCAGGCGGCGCTGGCTGCCCAGGCCCAGGTGACCGAGTCGTGGTTGGCTCGGGACGGGGTAGTGGGAACCGCCATCGGACTGAGTGGACCGGGGCAGGCCGTTCTGACGGTCTACGTAACCACGCTGGGCGCTGCCTCTCTGCCCCAGACCGTTGCAGGGGTTCCAGTCCGCCTGGAAGCAACGGGAAGAATCGTCAGCCTCTCCGACCCACCTGCCGGCTCCCCCCCAGGCAAGCTTCTGGACCCAGCCTGGGCGTCTTCTATGAACGCCCTTCCAGCCTGGGGTGCGGAGGACATCAATCGTAAGGCGGGGTTCCCAAGGCCGGTGCCTATCGGAATAAGCGTCGGTCACCCGGACGTCACCGCCGGCACTATCGGAGCCAGGGTTTCAGACGGATCCCGCGTATTCATCCTGAGCAACAACCATGTCCTGGCGGCCAACAATCTCGGGCGACTCGGAGACAACCTCCTTCAACCGGGCGTGTTCGACGGCGGCCGGAACCCGGAAGACGCGCTGGCGACCCTCCACGACTTCGAGCCCATCCAATTCTGCGGGTCCATCGTTTGCCCCTTGAACTTGATGGACGCTGCTGTGGCCCTGGCCACCCCAGACGACCTTGGGACGAGCACCCCGGAAGACGGGTACGGCTCTCCTCGCACCCAGTCCATTGAGGCCGTCCTGGGAATGCGGGTCCAGAAGTACGGTCGGACCACGGGCCACACCTTTGGTCGGGTGACGGGAGTCAACGCCACCCTCGATGTGGACTATCGGGGCGGCAGAGCCCGGTTCAAAGGCCAGATCGTGATTTCAGACGGGGAGTTCAGCACCGGAGGTGACTCCGGCTCCCTCGTCGTTTCCAAAGGGCTCCTCATGGCCGACCGTCGCCCGGTGGGACTCTTGTTCGCCGGCAGCAACATCAACACCATCGCCAACCCAATTGATCTGGTCCTGGACCGGTTCAATGTGAGCGTCGACGGAGGCTGACCTTGGACCCGAAGCTGGAATCCGCTCACCAGGAGCTGACAGAACGGGTTATGGGATCGCCCGGAGTGAATGGGACAGCCATTGGAGAGAGGCGAGGGAAGCCCTGCCTCCTGGTCTACGTCTCCGACTCTGGGGCCGAGAAGAATCTCCCAAAAAACGTCGGCGGCTTTCCGGTGGAGGTCGAGCTGTCCGGACCGTTCCGGAAGCTCTGACCGCTTGACGAAAGACCACGCGGGACGGCGCCCCGGGCCGTTCACACGGGCCTGGATCCGGACCCATCCCCCCACCCGACAGAAGGGGC
>CBDUAX010000322.1:0-5905 GCA_965365235.1 uncultured bacterium | reverse complement strand
AGAGCTCCGACTGCTTGATGCGCGCGGCGACCTCGTGGAACTCGACCTCCCCCTCACCAATGAGGGCCAGTGCGATGTGCGCCAGGGGTGCGAGGTCCCCGCTTGCTCCGACGGACCCGGCCTCTGGTACAACCGGGTGGATTCCAAGGTTCAGGAAGTCGATCAGCCGCTGGATGACCTGGAGGCGGATCCCCGAATGGCCTCTGGCCAGGGCATTCGCCCGCAGGATCATGATGGCCCGGACTTCATCGCGGGAAAGGGCCCGACCCACACCAGCTGCATGGCTCCTGACCAGGTTCTTTTGAAGTTGGGTGCGGTCCTCCGGGGGAATGACGACTTCCGCAAGCCGCCCAAACCCCGTCGTGACCCCGTAGATCTGCCCGGGTCGTTCCAGCAGGGTTTCAACAAACGCCCTGGAACGCTCTACGGCTTTTCCCGCTCCAGTCGACAGGGAGATGGAAGAACCGGGAAAATCTCTGGCTCCCCGCTCCAGCTCGCTGAGGGAGAGGTTCTGCCCGGTCAGCTCGATCTTCCCTCGGTACTCCACGGAGTTCGGTGAGCTCATTTCCCTTCCCATCTGGCATCGTATTGGCGTAGGCTGCTAAGATAGTGACGCCGGGGCGACGCCGCTCCCCTCTCAGAAGGCGAGGTTGCGGGCCCAGGTCAGTTGAGTCCTGTATCGATCACATTTGTCGATCCGAATTGGGGAGGATGGAATGCACCTGAGGGTTCCAGCCGCCGCTCTGTTGTTCGCGGTCCTGGCCGGTTGCCAGGGTACCGAAGCACCTGCGGCAGACGAGCAGCCCGTTGCGGCCGCCGCAGTGGCCACTCAAGAAGCGCCGATGCCCTTCCAGCTATCCGAACAGCAGGAGTCGGGCCGGGTGGTCTACGAAACCATGTGCTGGTCCTGCCATGGATCGGCAGGTCGGGGGGATGGCCCAGCCGTGAGGGCTGGCTCCGTGGCCCCACCTCGAGATTTCACCGCCTCGGCCTTTTCCGGGATCACCTCTACCCAACTTCAGGCCGACTTCCGTGCTGAGGTCGGGGGTCTGTCACAGGGCCACCCTCACATGCAGAATGTCCTCTCCATAATCGATGAGGACGCCTTCGCCTCGGCCCTGGCTTACATCCCAGCCCTCACCTACCCGCCAGAACTCCCAGGGAGCGCCATCGCAGGAAGGACCCACTACATCTTGAGGTGCCAGGGATGCCATGGACCCACGGGCCGCGGCAATGGCCCGGGTGCCGAGGTTCTGGAGATCCAACCGGCGAACTTCACACAGGATACCCTGCTCATGGCACGGAATTTCGAGGCGGCGTTCCAGAAGATCCGCAGCGGAGGAGGGGGTGTCCACGGTTCCTCCATGCCGGCCTGGGGCGTAATGTTGAGCGATGGGGATGTCTGGGATCTCGTGGCCTTTATTAGTGCCTTCCGGCCGGGGACGCTCTCAGCACCCCCTGGGGGTTGATCGAGCCTGGACCCTGCCCAGGGGGAGGGTTTTTTCCGAGGGACATCTCTCGAGGGGGGCCGACTGGCCCCCCTCCTTTCGTTTCTCCAGGTAACGCCTCAGGGCCTCGTCTCGTCCTACCAGTGATCCCGGGGAGAGACTGGAGTTTTTGTGAAGCCACCCTTCAACCGTGCAGAGCCTGATCCGTCCCTCCTTCGCAAAGCCAGGGAAGGAGACCGGGACGCCCTCTCCTCCCTCATAGAACTGGTGACTCCAATGGTGGGTCAGTGGGCGTTGGCTTGGACCGGGGATCGGGATGCTGCGGCCGACCTTTCCCAGGAGGTATTGATCAGGATGGTTCAGAGGCTGGAGGAGTTCCGCGGGGACTCGAGGTTTTTGACCTGGCTGTTCAGCGTCACTCGGAACCAGGCCATCGAGGCTCACCGCGGAAAGGAAAGGGACCGGCGAAAAGTGGAGCGTTTACGGGCCGCTGGGGCCCCAACTCGATGGCAGCCCAAGAGTCCGGTGTCGGGAATCGATGCCGGCCGGATTCGGGAAATCCTTGATGCCTTCCTTCACGAGCTCCCAAGGAGACAGCGAGAGGTCTTTCACCTGAGTGAGATCCAAGGAATGTCTTCAACCGAGATCGGTGCAACCCTGGGCATCGCTCCCGGCGCGGTGAGGGCAGCCCTTTTCAAAGCACGCCGGACGCTCCGCACCCGGATCTTGAGCCAGCACCCAGAACTTGTCGAGGAGTACGGATCATGAAGTGCTCGGATGACCTGGAGCTCCTCCTCGAGGCGGAGCGTACCGTCCTAGACGGGTCTGAAAGCTCTCCTCTGGCCTCTCATATTCAGGCGTGCGAGAGGTGTGCTGCTGCTGCCGTGGTACTCTTGAACGGAGAGAACGCTTTCTTCCACGCTCTGGCCGGAGAAGCACCCCGTCTCGATCCCGGCCGCATCTTGGCTGAAGCGGAAGACAGGGCGAAAGGCATCTCCCCCGAGCCGGTCCCGCTCGTCCCGTCGAGGTTCAGATACCGGGGTTTGGGTATGGCCTTCCTGGCCGCTGCTGCGGCCGTGGTGGCCCTCCTGTTTTCTGGTGATCCCAGGCTGCCGGGGCCGGAATACTACCCTGCACAGGAAGAAACGGCGGGCCTCGACCTTCGTCTGCCCGAGGGAACCAGTGCCGCAATCCTGGAGACCCAAAATCCGAACATTACCGTCCTTTGGCTTTTTTGATGGAGGTTTTGAAGATGAAATGGATCTTTGTCGTGGTCGTGGTCGCAGTGGTAGCCCTGATGTTTCCGGGGTGTACTGGAACTCCGGAGCTTGACGTGAGAACCTTCACACTGGAACATCGATCCGGTTATGAAGCCGCGGAGCTTATCGACCCCTATATCTTCGGGGATCGCCCGGAAGCTCCAGGGGCCATGAGCGCCACGGAGAACGCGATCTCGATACGGGAAACCCCCGACAATCTGGACCGAATCGCCCGGGTCCTCCAGGACTTCGACCAACCTCTTCCAGGCCTTTGGCTTCGTTTCCAGCTCATCGAGGCCGACTCATTCCAGAATCCGGACCCCGCCATCGCCGATGTGGTTGAGGAGCTCCGTGGCCTGTTTCGCTTCGAAGGCTACCGACTTCTGGGCGAAGCTTTGGTCTCTGTCGCCGGAGGAAGCCAGGGCACCCAGGACTTCCGTCAGCGGTTCTTGGGCACGGAAGAATCCTTTTCGGTCCAAGCCGGTGCCCGCGTCGAGGGGCCGGGAACGGTACGACTCAATCCGGTCAGGTTCTGGCGGGGTAACTCCGACATGGTTCTGGAGACCTCTGTGAACGTGACCCAGGGGCAGACCGTGGTGATTGGAGGGGGGCGGGCCAGTGAGGGAGGAAGGTCTTTTATTCTGACCGTGTCAGCGGAGACGGAGTAAGAGCGGAACCCACCCCATCTTCTTCTTCCTGACGAGCGAGTCAGGCTTTTAGGCCAGAACATCGGGCAAGCAGCCGGGCCCGCCAGGGGTATGCCTTCCCAAAGGACCCTGGTGGCGCCCGGGTTGCTTTTCTAGCTTCATTCAGAAATCATTAGGAACTGTTGGAGATCCCCGCCCCCCAATAACGGGTTTCACTCCATGGAAGATCCACCCCTGGGCACCTGGCCGGAATTCGACCGACGCCGCGGACCGGATCGACGGACCGGTTCGGAACGTCGTTCTGGACAGGACCGACGTATCGGACAGGGTCGCCGGATCCGAAACCGGCGCCAAGCTGGGCTGGCGGTGAATCCCAACCGGAGGGACACGGACCGCAGGTCTGGTGTTCCTCGACGGCGCTCTGGAGATCGAAGGGTTCTGGAAAGTCGCAGGTCCGGACATGAACGCCGAGGGACGCTCTTCTCCTGAACGGTCAGATCGAAGAGCAACTCGAGGGGGGCTTCATCCGGGGCCCTCTTTCTTCTGTGTCGGGGGAGAGATTGACCCGAGCCCCGTCGCCCTCCCAGATTTCAGAATCCAAGAGCCGAACGGATGGGGAAGCCGATGCTGCAACTGGACATTGGGGATCGCCGGGGGGGCAATGATCGGAGATCTGGACTTGATCGCCGCCAGCCCGTGGGCCGCCGGTCAGGAATTGATCGGCGGGCCTTGTTCGTGTGGGTCGGTCAGGAGCGACGGCGGTCCAGGCGGAGGGCGAATCCCGATCGGAGGGCCAAGGAACGAAGAACCGGTTACGAGCGGCGCCAGGGAAAGGTTCATCACATCCCTATCGGATGAGTCTCCTTTGCTCGGTGAGAACAGGGGGGAGGAGGCCCGACGGCTTCCTCCCCCGTTTTGTCCGACCCATCGTCTTCCCTGAGCGCAGGAACGAGTTTGGCGGCGCCCGGGCTCTGGGGTGGGGTCCAACGGGCTAAGGACATGAGCAGGAGTCGGTCGGGGCACTCCCGTTCCTCGTCCTCGAACTCTTTCAAGAGGCAGTTCACCGTGTGGGCCACCAACTCTTCTACAGGGACCCCACGCCTGCGGGCCTCTCCTTCATATCGATGAAAGTGCTCTTCGCTCACTTCTACCCAGATCTGGACTCTGGCCATGGGGACCTACCTTCCGTCGAGGGTCTTTGGCCACACTTCCCATCCCTTCCCGAAACCGGGAGGCTCCATCCCACTCCGACAAGTCCTTCCACCCCCGGCTCCTATTCGAACTCCGGGAGTCAGCCGCCGGAGTTGGGCACTCCTTTGTGCCCATAACACAAAATGCCGCTCTGACCTTCCTTCCTGATCAAGCGGAACTCCAGATTCACTTCTGTCCCAGGCCTCACCGACCCTGGGTCACAATCGACGACCTGTGTCATGAACCGAGCACCCTCGGGCGTCTCCACAATCGCCATGGCATAAGGTGCCTCGTTCAGGAAATCATCAGGTGGAACGTGAATGACGGTAGAGGTCACCACGGTTCCGCTGGGTGTCAACCGAATGGCCTCGAACTCCCGGCCCTTACACCCTGAACAGACCATTCGCGGGGGATAGGCAACCTGCCCGCAACCAGAGCAACGTCCGGCTTCCAGTCGGTAGCGAGCCGGGATCTCCCTGTGATAGCGTGGACTCGGCATGATTAGACTCCCTGGAAGAGGTGAACGACGGAGCTGGCACCGGAACCGCCCATATTTTGTGCCATACCGATTCTGGCACCTTCCACCTGAAGGTCTCCAGCCTCTCCCCTGAGCTGCTCGACGATGGTCACGGCTTGGGCCACCCCAGTGGCGCCGACCGGGTGGCCCTTCGACTTCAGGCCCCCGCTGACGTTCACGGGAATCTTCCCTCCCAGGTCGGTACGTCCGTCCCGTGCCCCGTCCTTTCCTTTCCCTGTTTCCATAAACCCGAGGGCCTCTACGCAGCAGATCTCGGCGATTGCGAAACAGTCGTGAACCTCAGCCAGGTCCACTTCCTCCGGCCCGATTCCAGCCATCTCATAGGCCTTCCGCCCCGAGAGCTCCACCACGTCCAGGTAGGAAGGATCGCGTCGATGGGCCAAAGATAAGCTCGAGGTAGCTGCCCCTGAGGCCAGGATCTTCACCGGTTGATCGCAAAACTCCCTCGCTCGATCCATGGGGCAGAGGAGGAGGGCGGCCGCCCCGTCGGTAACGGGTGAGCAGTGGAGCAAACGCAAGGGTTCGGCAACCATGCTCGATCCCATGACGTCGTCGAGAGACATCACTCTCCGAAACTGGGCCTTCGGGTTCTTTGCGCCGTTCTTGTGAGCTTTCACACTGACCCAGGATAGATCTTCTTCAGTGGTCCCGTGGGCTTCCATGTGGGCTCGGGCGATCATGGCGTACAGTCCCGGAAATGTGACGCCGTGGTAGACTTCTTCCTCCTGGTCGGAAGCCGTCGCCAGAACCCCGGTCACATCGGCCCCGTCGTTCATCTTTTCCACGCCGGCCGCGAGGACCAGGTCACTGACCCCGGAGGCC
>CBDUAX010000321.1:0-5938 GCA_965365235.1 uncultured bacterium | reverse complement strand
CCAGGAGGATGGCGGCTGCGGGACCAACCAACCTGTGGGAAAAACAGCGCCGATTCACGCGGGGCCCGGAGCTGATGGTGGACCGCATCCCCTACTCCGCCAGCTCGGGTGTGTAACCCGCACCGGAAACCGATGCCATGGCACCCTGTGGGTCCAAGTCCCTGTCAGACCTAACGATCACAGTCTTATTCTCAAGATCAGCTTCAACTCCCGTCACACCCTCGAGTTTGCTCAAAGCCCCCTCGATGGCCCCCACACAGTGGCCGCAGGACATGTCGGGGACCTTCATGCGAATCTCTCTCATCGCTTTTCCTCCGTTTGGGGTTCGCTCTTCCGGACGCCTCGGACACGAAGACGCAGGACACTGGGTCAGGCCGGAACTCCCCTCCGGGAGCCTTCAACCATGGCATCCACGAACCGGTCCAACTCGTGCAGGGTGGTGTACACCGATGCCGTCACCCGGATTCCCTCGAACTCCGGGTGCTTGATAGCCACGGTAATGATCCGGAACTGATCCCAGAGCCAGTTGCTGAGGTCCCGAGAATCGACCCCCTCCATCTGGATATTCCCGATGCCGCAGGAAAACGCAGGATCCAGACTCGTGTGCAGCCGGAATCCTCCTTTGTCCATCAACGCATTTGCCCAGTAGTCCCGAAGGAAGCGGAGGCGGGCCTCTTTTCGTTGGGCCCCGATTCCCTGGTGGAAGGTCAGAGCCTCACCGATGGCCAGGTAGTTGGCGGCCGGATGGGTCCCGATCTCCTCGTATTTCCGGACATCATCGTCCATTCGTTCGGGGGCGGCCATCAACGGCCAGAGCCCCGGAATCTTGTCCTTGGCCACAAAGAGAAGGCCTGTGCCATGAGGTGCGAACAGCCACTTGTGGAGACTGGTGGCATAATAGTCGACACCCAGGTCCCGGAGCTTGAAGTCGAAGTGTGCCAGGGCGTGGGCCCCGTCCACGATGACAGGGATCCCGTGCCTTCTCCCCATGGCGCCCAGGGCTTGTACCGGGAAGATCTGCCCCGTGATGTTGATGACGTGGGAGATGAGGATCATCCGGGTCCTCGGGGTTATGGCCTCCTCGAACAACCGAACCACCTCGGTAGGGTCTTCTGCCGGTATGGGAACCTGAATCTGCTTTAGAATTACGCCCTCCCTCCGCTCCCTTTGTCGGAAGGTCGTGATCATGCGGGGGTAGTCCTGGGTGGTCGTGAGCACCTCGTCTCCCCGCTGGAGGTCCAAACCGAACTGGCAGGTTTGGAGCCCCTCGGAGGCATTTCGGACGAAGGCGATCTCGCCGGTTTCGACCCCCCACTCCCGGGCCATGCGCTGGCGTACCCCCTCCCGTTGTGGTTCCTGGATCTGCCACATGTAGTAGGTGGGGGCCCGGTTGGAGAGATCCAGTTGGCGTTTCATGGCTTCCTGAACCCAGGCTGGCGAGGGGCTGACCCCACCGTTGTTCAGGTTGATGAGGCTCCTGTCCACCGTGAAGGCCCGTTGAACCGATACCCAGAAGTCCTCGTCCGTTGCCACCTCCTGCGGCGAGCCGGGATGGGCACCAAGCTCGGCGGCAAGCTCCGCTCCCTCAGGGCTCAGGATCGCGGGCAACACCGGCACACCCGCAAGGGCGGCGGCGGAAGGGAAGGCGATGGATCCCAGGAATTCGCGGCGGCTGGACATGGCTGCCTCCTCCAGAAGAGCATTTCGTTTGGGTTCCCTCGAAAGGGCCTTCCGGACCATACATCCGGACCCGGGTGGCATTCTCAGAATAGGTCGGCGGCCCCTCCCTGTCACCCTGACCCAACCACCCGCACCTCAGTGTCTTCCTCGACTCCATCTTTTGCAACATCTTGAGGTGGTTGAGTGTCTTACATGTCGTATGGGATCGACACAGCCGGGAGGAGCCGCTTCTTTGGGTTCCTCCTCCTTCTTTGGAGAAACGCCGCGGCCAGACTGCCCCTGCCGCTCTCGACATATGCTTTTAAATCGACCCCGCCCCTCCCTCCTGCTTCTCCTTCTTTTCGCCCCTTCGGGTGCCAACGGCCAGATTCCCGATTCCCTTAAAGCCGATACCACCCGGAACCCCCTCTATGAGGTCCGCGGGGTCACGGTGATGGTGCCCCGTCCGGTTTCCACCACCGGGGGCGTGAGTGCCGTGGAGGTGGAGTTGGATTCCATGGCAGTTCAACCCGCTCCCACGTTGGAACAGGTGCTTCGAGAGATGCCCCTGATCCAGATCCGGCGGAACTCCAGAGGGGAAGCTCAACCGGCTCTTCGTGGCGGAGAAGATCGTCAGATCGCTGTATTGGTAGACGGTGTACCCCTGACTCTAGGGTGGGATGCCCGGACCGATCTCTCGGTCATCCCCGTCTCTGCTGCGCAGAGCCTGAATCTGATCCGGGGACTCTCATCGGTCCTCCATGGGCCGAATGTCCTGGGGGGCGTCGTAGAGCTTGATGTGGCCCGGGGGGCGGAACGCCAGCGCCCACCCCGGCCGCTTCAGGTGGATCTGGGAGTGGATCAAACCGGTGCCAGAAGCATCGGCCTCACCGGTGGGAGGTTCCTTGAAACCAGCGACGGTAGTTGGGTGCTTCGGGGGGGAATCGGTCACCAGGCCAGGGATGGTTTCGTCCTCCCCCATGGAGCGGGCCGGGGTGACGGCCAGGATCCGGCCCTTCTATCGGAGGACGGTGACCTCCGCCTCAACACCGATGACACACGGTATGACGGGTTTCTCTCGGCTCGTGACCTCTCCGACACCGGGCGTTGGGTAAGCCTCTCGGCCAGTGGGTTTTCCGCTGAGAGAGGCGTCGCGCCGGAAGCCCACGTTGAGGATCCGAGGCTTTGGAGGTACCCGGCACAGTCCCGCTTCCTCACCGCCCTCTCCGGCGGCACGGGTCAGCGGTCTACGGCGTGGGGGGAAGGGGATCTGGAGGGGAGTCTGGGGATCGACATCGGTTCGACCGAGATCGATGAGTTTGAAACCGCTGGGTACCAGGAGATCGTCGGTGGTGAGGACTCCGACGACCTGACCCTTACCCTGCGGCTCCTCGGGGACCATTCACTGGGACGATCAGGTGAGATTCGGGGGGCTTTCACCTACGCCGATGTAAACCACGACGAGGTCCTGGACGGGGTCGAGAAGAATTCCTACCGTCAACGGCTTTGGAGCCTTGGAGGCGAGGCGGAGTTCGAGTTCGAGGGCCTTTCCGGCGTCGGAGGCCCTGGCGGGACCCGGGTGACTCTGGGGTTGGCACTGGATGGTGCCGATACCCCGGAAACGGCAGACAAACCCAGGGTGGACCCCCTCTGGGACTGGGGGGGGCGGATCGGAGCCACTACGCTGGTTTTTCGGGACCAGGTCCTTCTCCACGGAGCCGTAAGTCGGCGAACGCGTTTCCCGGCGCTGAGAGAACTCTACTCTGGTGCCCTGGGGCGTTTCGAACCCAATCCGGATCTGAAGCCGGAAAGCCTGGTGGGTGGAGAGCTTGGGTTCACCCTGAACGGCCTGGGCCTGGAACTTCAGGCGGTAGGATTCTACCAGCGCCTCTCCGATCAGATTGTTCGGACCTCCGTCCAGACGGCTGAGGGGAGGAAGTTCAAACGCGTGAATCAGGACGAGGTTCGGAGCGTGGGGCTGGAACTTCTGGCATCCGGCAAACTGGGCCTCCTCGGACTCAGCGGGGACCTGACCGTACAGAGGACTCGAGGGTATTCCGAGAATGGCGACGAAATTCGGCTCGAATACGAACCGGAGGTCGCCGGGAAGCTGGGGGGTACGCTCCCGCTCATTCTGGATCTGGAGGGGTCCGCCTCGGCTCGGTTTGTGGGATCCCAGTACTGTGAGAATCCTGAGCTGGGCGGCCTTCAGGCCTTTGACGGAAGCCGGCATCTGGATCTGGGCCTGAGCCGGGTTTTCGGGTTCGGCCCGGAAACGGGACGGCAAGCAGCGGTCACGCTCCGCCTGAACAATGCCACCGACTCTGTGGTCCTCGACCAGTGTGGCCTCCCTCAACCCGGGCGAACATTCCAGATCCAGCTCCGGGTCTGGTAGGCGAACAGGCGGTTTGTTCGGCTCAGTCGAAAGGCTACCTTCTCCAGTATCCATAGCCTCCCGGGGCGTAGCGTTTCCTTCTCGATAGAGTCACCGTTTCCAAGGCATTCCCCAGCCCATGATCAGAGTCACCTTCCTCGGCACCGCCGCTGCCCGACCCACCGTGGGGAGGAATGTGAGTAGCATCGCCCTGCAAAGAGAGGGTGACCTCTTCCTCTTCGATTGCGGGGAAGGGACCCAACGGCAGATGATGCGATTCGGGAGCGGTTTTGGGGTGCAGGGGGTTTTTTTCACTCATCTCCATGCAGACCATTTCCTGGGCGTGGTGGGGCTTGTCCGAACGCTGGGCCTCCAGGGGCGGGAGGAGCCCCTTTCCCTTTATGGTCCGCCGGGGTCGGAAGGGGTACTCCGTGACGCCGTACACCTGGGGGTCGATCGGCTCCCCTTTCCGGTCCCCATCAGGGAGATGGCCCCAGGTGATTCGGTGGGATTCGGGGAGTACGAAATAGCGGCATTCCAGGTACAACACGGCACCCCGGCCATCGGCTTCGCTCTCCGGGAGTTCCCCCGCTTGGGCCGGTTCGATCCGGACCGAGCCAGAGCGCTTGGAGTGCCGGAGGGACCCCTTTTCGGAAGACTTCACAAGGGTCAACCCATCGAGGTGGACGGAAGGGTCATCAAGCCCCAGGAGGTCGTCGGGGAACCGCGACCCGGAAGGCTCCTGGTCTATACCGGGGACTCACGGCCAAATGGCGAGACACGGAGGATCGCGCAGGGGGCGGATGTGCTGATCCACGAGGCCACCTTCACCGAAGACGAAGCGGATCGGGCGCGTTCTACCTTCCATTCCACCGCCCGAGGAGCGGCCCAGGTGGCTTTGGATGCTGCTGTTCTTCGCCTGATCCTCACTCACGTTTCCGCCCGCTATGCCAACAACCCAGCCCCGTTATTGGAGGAGGCGATCCCGGTCTTCCCCTCTTCCAGCGTGGCTCATGACGGCATGAGCTTCGAGTTGGGATACCGGGTCGAGGAGAACGAGGCGTCCGATGTGGGATGACCGGTTTCTGCCGCGCCCCCCCGTGGATCCCGGGGATCGGGAGGACACCGTTCAGCTGGATCCGCTCCTTGAGCAGCGCTGGGAACGGCACGCATGGAAGGTCCGTTCCGCCCAGTGGAGAGCGATGGCCCTGGCCGAAGAGGCATTCGGCGCCGGGGTTTCGGCCACCCTCACAGGCCGTGGGGGGTACGACGGTTTCAGAGGACTCCTGACCCTCTCCGTGCCGTTCCGGAACATGGAGGACCACCGATACCGGGAGTCCCTTTTCCTGAGCTGGGCCGCTCAGGACCTCGTGCTGACCAGGGTGCCCTTGGTATTCCTCTTCCATCCCGAACCCGTTGGGGCGGTATGAGCGAAAAAGATGGGTCCCCGTTCCAAAGGGTGGCCATCGTGGGTCTGGGTCTCATGGGCGGATCGCTGGCTCGGGCCCTCAAGGCCCGTGCACCGGAGATCCATATCGCTTCCTCCTCTCTTCACCCAGGGGACCTGAGGGCAGGGCTCGAGGAGGGGGCGGTGGATGTTGCGACGGAGAACCCCGCCCCGCTTCTGGAAGGCAGGGATCTGGTTGTCTATGCCACCCCCCTGTCGGCGACGCTTGCGCTCTTGGAGGAACATCGTCCCTTCCTGGAGACGGGCACGTTACTCACTGATCTGGTAAGTCTAAAGAACCCGATCCTGGAGAAGGTCGAATCTCTGGGATTGGGGCCGCGGTTCGTGGGAAGTCATCCCATGGTGGGAGGCACGGAAACCGGCTTTGTACACGCCAACCCTGAGCTGTTCTCAGGTGGGAGGGTTTGGGTCGTCCCGGGGACCGGGGTCCCGC
The DNA here is from genome assembly GCA_965365235.1 of uncultured bacterium. Taxonomy (GTDB): domain Bacteria; phylum Gemmatimonadota; class Gemmatimonadetes; order Longimicrobiales; family Gaopeijiaceae; genus CBDUAX01. The sequence goes on along the minus strand of CBDUAX010000321.1, from coordinate 4 downwards.
CGGC
>CBDUAX010000320.1:0-5952 GCA_965365235.1 uncultured bacterium | reverse complement strand
CCGCGAAGCCCAGGAACACCGCGAGGTTCAAGGGCCACACCAGTGGGTTCCAGGAGAACGTAGTCTCCTTCGGCACATCCAAGAGGCGCGAGTTCCTCAGCCCTGGCTTGCACAAAAAAGGCGCCCCTCTCACCCGCCAGGCGCCGATCCATCGTCAGGAACATCTCGGCCCGGGATGCCCGCTGACCACTGCGGTCTTCCGGAAGCCTGGAAAAGCAGGGGACCGAGACAGCCTGGGCATTGAGATCCATTCCGAGAATCTTGACGCCCCGAGAGCGGGAAGGATCCCGTTCCAGGAACCCTTTGTCAGCCAATGCCTGGAGGTGTTCCGAAACCGTCTTCGTACTCTTGATTCCGAAGCGCTCTCCAATCTCACGGATGGATGGCTGGTATGTGTTCGAACGCAAATAATCGACCATATAGTCCAGGATTTTGCGTTCGAGGTCCGTAAGATTGGGGGGCATCCAGCTCTCCGATGACCGAATGTCGTTCCGGCCGTTAGCCGGCCTGGTTCTTGGATGGCTCGCTATCCTAATGTGAGCTATTCCAGAGTGTCAAGAAAGGGTTTTGTTTCCTGTATGTTTCTTTAGGGTTCTCAGGCCCCTAGGGGACGTTTCCGGAGCGGAGGAACCGAAGAGCCAGTTGGATCCTTTCCATGGACCGCTCTTTTCCCAATACAAGAAGGACATCGAAGATCCCAGGACTGGCCGAAGATCCCGTCAGGGCCAGGCGCAGGGGCTGGAATAGCTTCCCGGCTCCGACACCCATTTCCTCGGCCAACGACCGGAGCTCTTCTTCCAGGGCGGCTTCCTCCCAGGCGCAACCTTCCAGGAGGGTGTGGACTCGGCCAAGACGTTCGATTGTGTCTTCTAAGTCTTTATACCAGGCATTTTTGGCTGCCTTTGGATCATAAGAGACATTAGATTCGAAGTAGGGAGCAGCTTGTTGAACCAACTCCTCCAAGGTCCGGGACCGGGGCTTAAGCAGGTCCACGAGAAAGGACAGGTCGACGGCCGGTTCCTGGCCGGGGTGTTGGGGCCCTACTCCCATCTCGCCCAACCTCTCGGCCACGGGACCCAGAAGGGTATCGGTGGGAGTCGACATCAGGTGCTGGCCATTCAGCCAGCCCAGCTTTTCCACGTCGAAAACGCCGCTCTTTTTCAGGACCCTGTCCAGCGAGAACGCTTCCACCAGATCCGGCTTGGAAAAGACTTCTCTGTCGTCGCCGGGGGACCAACCGAGGAGCGCCAAGAAGTTGAACATGGCCTCAGGAAGGATCCCCTCCTTCGCGTAATCACCCACCGCCGTGGCGCCGTGGCGCTTGGATAGGCGCCGGCCATCCGGCCCCAGAATCAAAGGAACATGAGCAAATTCCGGGACCGGCCGCCCAAGTGCCTCATAGAGTAGAATCTGCTTGGGGGTGTTGGAGAGGTGGTCATCCCCCCTCAGGACCAGCGTGATCTTCATCTCCGCGTCGTCCGAAACCACCGCCAGGTTGTAGGTGGGCGTTCCGTCGCTTCGTAGAATGACCAGGTCGTCGATCTCGGCATTCTGGAATCGCATTTCGCCGTGGACCCGGTCGTTCCAGACCGTCTCCCCTTCCGGTACGCGGAACCGGATCGCATAGGGCATCCCGCCGGAGACAAGCCCCGCTTCCTCTCCATCCGAGAGTGCGTCGGAGCGCTTTCGGGCCCCCCTCAGGCGAGTTCCGGCCTTCTGGTCCTCCTCTCGGTCCTGCGTTGCCTGTTCGGGCGATGAGAAATCCCGATAGGCTTGGCCTGTGTCCAGGAGGCTCAGGGCGTCGGCCCTGTGCCGTTCCAGCCCCTGGCTCTGGAAATGGGGACCCTCATCCCAATCCACGCCGAGCCATTCCAGTCCGTGAAGGATTGCATCCGTGTGCTCGTCACTGGAGCGTTCCCGATCGGTATCCTCGATGCGCAGAACCAGAACACCTCCCTTCTTCCTGGCCAGAAGCCAGTTGAAGAGAGCGGTCCGGGCACCCCCAACGTGGAGGTACCCGGTGGGCGAGGGCGCAAAGCGTAGGCGAAGGCTCATGATTCCAAGTTCTCCCGGAGAAGCTTCTGGACCGTCTTCGGGTCGGCCCGGCCCTGAGTACGTTTCAAGGTCTGACCCATGAAGAAGCCCATCAGACCCTTTTTTCCGCCCCGGTATTCCTCCACCTTTGCGGGGTTCTCCCTCAAGACCGCCTCTACGATCCCTGCCAGTGCCTCCCCGTCGGAGAGGAGTTCGAGGCCCCGTTCCTCCACCACAGAGACCGGGTCGACCCCACTCTCCATCATCTCGGCAAAGATCTCCTTGGCCACGGGTTGGGAAATGGTCCCCTCATCCAGGAGAGCCACAAGATCGCCGAGGGCTTTCGGTGTAAGTGGGAGAGCGTTGAGGGGGATGCCCCCGGCCGCACCTACCACCTCGTTCACCACCCAGTTCGCCACCAGCTTCGGATTGGAGTGGGCGGCTACCGCCCCCAGGAAAAACTCCGCCAGATCCGGGGAGCCACTCAGGATGTCGGCCTGGGCCTCCGGGATGGCCATCTCCTCCCGGAACCGACGGAACAACTCGCCCAGTTCGGCCCTTTCTCCTCGAGTCCGGTCCCGTGCCTCCCGTCCGGTGTCCGCCCCAGGAGGCGGAGAAATCCCAGGAGTGCCTGAGTCCCCTTCGCCCCCCCCAGGGGGCTCCACAGCCCTCCCAGAGGCCTCAGATGCGTTCCCGGAGGGTGGGGTGGGCCCCGATCGCCTCCCCCAGGTGTCCCGCAAGGTGACGATCCGATTGAAAACGAGGGAACCGGCCTCCGTCCCGCCTTCCTCCTTCAAGAAATACCCCAACCGCTCGAACTGATACCGGGTCCCCTTTGGGTCCTTGGCCACGCTGGGCTCAACGAGGGCCCGTTCCAAAACCACTCGGGATTTCGGATTGAGGACGGACGTGAAGTCCTGCCCATCCGGAACATCCTCCGGATCGGGTACGGTGAAAAGCCTGTCGAATAGCCTCACCTGAGCCGGAAGGGCGTGAGAGGCCGAGACCCAATGGATGGTCCCTTTGACCTTCCGCCCATCCGGAGCATTTCCGCCCCGGGTCTCCGGGTCGTATCGGCAACGGAGCTCCGTGATCCCTCCTGTTTCGGGATCCTTCACCACCTCGTCACATCGGATGAAATATGCGTACCGAAGGCGGACCTCTCGCCCGGGAGCCAGTCGGAAGAACCCTTTTGGTGGGTCTTCACTGAAGTCGTCCGCCTCGATGAAGAGCTCCCGAGAGAAAGGCACCTTCCTGGATCCCTCCAGGGGGACGTCATGGGGGTAGGAGGGAGCGTCCAACTCTTCGGTACTCCCCTCCGGGTAGTTGGTGATCACGACCCTCAGGGGGTTCAGGACCCCCATAACCCTGGGTGCTACCTGATTGAGATGGTCACGAATCGTGAACTCCAACTTTGCCAGATCTACCCGGTTGTTGACCTTCGCGACCCCTACGCTCTCCGTAAAACTCCGAATGGCCTCCGGAGGGATTCCTCTTCGACGCATCCCGGCTATCGTAGGCATCCGTGGATCGTCCCACCCATCCACGTGACCTTCGTTGACCAACCTGAGGAGCTTCCGCTTGCTCACGATGGTGTACTCCAGGTTCATCCTGCCGAACTCGTACTGATGAGTTCGAGGCTCCTCGAACCCCACTTCGTCGAGGATCCAGTCGTAGATCTCCCGGTTGTTCTCGAACTCCAGGGAGCAGAGAGAGTGCGTAATATCCTCGAAGGCATCCGAGAGGCAGTGGGTGAAGTCATACAGGGGGTAGATGCACCACTCGTCTCCCCGTCGGTAGTGGGAGGCGTGGCGAATCCGGTAGAAGACGGGGTCCCGCATGACCATGTTGGGGTGGGCCATGTCGATCTTGCCACGGAGGACGTGCTCGCCGTCTTCGAACTCCCCGTCCTTCATCCTCTGGAAAAGGTCCAGGTTCTCTTCAACCGTCCGGTCCCGGTGGGGACTGTCTCTCCCGGGCACCGTCACGGTGCCTCGGTACTCCCGTATTTCCTCTTCCGAAAGTGAGTCCACATAGGCCTTCCCCTTCCGGATCAGAACAAGTGCGGACTGGTAGAGGCGATCGAAGTAGTCCGACGCGAAGTAGAGGTGTTCGCCCCAGTCGTACCCGAGCCAGCGGATGTCTTCCTGGATTGCCCGGACGAACTTCATGTCCTCGGTCAGGGGATTGGTGTCGTCGAACCTGAGGTGGCAGACGCCACCTTGCTCCTGGGCCAGGCCAAAGTTCAGGACGATGGCTCGGGTATGACCGATGTGGAGATACCCGTTCGGTTCCGGCGGGAAGCGGGTCTCCACGCGGCCACCGTAGGTCCTTTCGGCCTGGTGCCTGGCCACGATGGTCCGGATAAAATCCGTTCCTTCAATGCGGCTGCCTCCGCCGCTCTCTTCGGCCATACTCTCCGCCCTTTTCTTCAGGTCCGGCGTCTCCGCCGACACTCCACGCCCCTACTCACTCGACAGGTGGGATCCCACCCTCGGTCCCATCCGGGTGCCCACGAAGAATAGAAGGTACCAAATGGCCGGTCGTTTTGGAGGGGGCGTCTTTCGGGGATGGGAAGCCGAAGGGCAGTGGAAGAAAGAGGGTTGAACCGGGCGGGGGGCAATGTGACTTTGATCCATGGCCCGGGCCGGTCTCGACTTCGACCGGAATCGCGTCTTCTTCCCATCTCCATTCTACAGGGGAAAGCTGGAATGAAGAGAATGTTTTGGGTGTCGAGAAAAGTACCCTTTCTGGCCGGGTTGATTGCGCTCCTTTCAGCCTGCACTCCGCCAGCGGGAGACCCGTCTTCCATCACCTCCTCGGAACTCCTTGAGCGGTTGGGTTCCGAGGGGGCTCCGTTCGTCCTGGACGTCCGGACGGCAAGGGAGTTCGAGTCCGGACATGTGCCCGGGGCCTACCACCTCGAAGACCGGCAGTGCCGGACAGGATCGAGGAGCTGAAGCAACTAAAGGACCAGGAGGTCGTGGTCTACTGCGAGGTCGGAGCAAGGGCCCGGTGGGTGGAAGATTACCTCCGGCAACAGGGGTTCACCAATGTGAAACACCTCTTGGGCGACTTCTCGGCATGGCGGCGGAACGGGCACCCGGTGGAATAGGAGTCTCTACCCGACTGCGGACGCCTCCTTCCGCTCGAACAGGAAGTAGAGGGCCGGAGTCGTGGTCAATACGAAAAAGGTGGAGGATAGCAGTCCGCCGATGAGGGCGTAGGCCAGCGCATTCCAGATGTTGGAATCGGCTCCTTGGCTGAACAATACCAGGGGGAGGAGTCCCAACACCGTCGTGGTCGTCGTCATAAGGATGGGCCTCACCCGCTCCAGAGTCCCGTTCAGGACCGCATCCACCAGGCCCACCTTCCCTTCCCGCCGAAGTTGGTTGATGTGATCTACAAGCAGGATCGCGTTGTTCACCACGATCCCTCCCATCATGATCACCCCGATATAGGCTTCTCGGGTGAAGGTTGCCCGAGCGAAATAGAACATCAGGAAGACGCCGATCAGGGCCATTGGGACAGTCAGAAGAACGCACATCGGCTGCTTGAGGGATTCGAAGAGCGCCGCTGTCACCATATAGATGAGGAGGATGGAGATGGCCAGGACCATATAGATCTGTTCCCGCTCTTCCTCACTCCACCGCCACCCCTCTCGCTCCTTCACGGTATAGCCCGGCGGGAGCACTGTGGCTTCCAGAACCGCGTCCCGGACCATGTCCCCCAGCTTGGTGGGACCTCGGAACTCGTAGGCCACCGTTCGCTCATACTGTTGGTTTTCCCTGCGGATCCGGGCGAGGATTTCCTTTGGGTAGACTGTGACCACGTCCCCGATTCGGATGGCAGTCCCGTTGGTGGCGGTGATGATGGTCTCCTGAAGCTCCCTCAGGTCCACCGTTTGGAAACCCTCGA
>CBDUAX010000319.1:0-5961 GCA_965365235.1 uncultured bacterium | reverse complement strand
GCTGCCGGATACGTCTCCAGTCGGGGGCCCTGGGTGAGCCGACGGACTCGGCCACCCGCCACAGGCACCTTGTACAGGTCCCGCCCGTGGATTCCGTCCATGTTACCGGCGAAGTAAAGGGTCCGACCATCCCTGGAAAGGGCCACATGCTCAGCAAAACCAGACCCAGGAGTGAGCTCCTCCGGGGACCCTTCATGTCCCTGAACAGGGACGGAGAAGTAGTGCCTCCAGTTTTCCGGCTCGGCCTGAAAGACCAGGTGGCCCTGGGCCCACATCAAATTCGAGACCCGACTGAACGAGGAATCGGCGGGTAGGTTGTGCCAGACCTCCCGACCGGCTCCACCCTCGAGTTCGGCGACCCAGATGGACAGGTCATACCCCCCAGCGAACCGGGCCTCCTCCAGCCCCGGCGGGATCATGGAGTCAGGGACCGCCTCAGGTCTCGAGGCCCGGGCGCCAAAAGGCAGGCCCGGCCGCCGAACGAAAGCAATCCGCCGCCCATCGGGGGACCAGGCCGGTTGGTCGTCACGGTCCACACCGGGGGCGGGATAGGAGATTCCGGGTCGTTCCGTGTCGTACACGCCGATGTAGGAGTGGTCCTCGCGCTGGCTGACAAAGGCGACATAGCGACCGTTCGGGGACCAGACAGGACCCTCATTTTCTCCCCAGGCGCGGAAGAGAGGTTCGGTGTCCTTGTCGTCCCGAGGGATAGCACCGGGGTTCACAGGTGCCCTATGGATCTGTCCTCCCTTTTCAAACAGAACCCACTGACCATTCGGGGAGAGGACCGGCTCGCTCCCCTCGGCCACCCTCCAGGGCTGGCCACCGGAGGTGTGCACGGCCCAGATGGCCTCTTCTGCCCCGGCCGGATCTGAATTCGGGTTCGCCACCCAGCCGGCATCGTTGGGAAAGTGACCCCGGACGAATACAACCGTCTCTCCGTCGTCCGAGATCTCGATATCGGTGAGATCCTGGCCCTCATCCTCCATCCAGCTCGTGAGTTGGGAAGGGATCCAATCGGAGGCCGCCGCTGTGTACACATTCCGCATTCCCCGCTCGAAAGAGATCCAGGCGATCCGGTCTGCGCTTTTTGCGGACACCATCTCCACCGGGAAGGGTGGACTGAGGAAGTCCTCGATGGTGAATTCCTGGGCTCCCGTCGGGGTGGCGAGGCAGGCAAGCGTCGAAAGGCCTACCAGCAGGCCGATCAGTTTCGGCCCTCTTGCGGAAGGGAGGCCGAACAGACACCCGATCCGGGTACAGGGGGCAGGAGGCCGTTTTGGGATGCTCGTCGAAAGAGCGGATAGAGATCTCATCTCTGTGCCTTGGGCGGACGGGAAAGAGGATGGGAGCTTAGGAGCCCCACCAAAAGGGCAGAGCCCTCCCCTCAGCTCCGTTGAATCCGGCCTCTTGGGTGTGGCCGGTCCCGGGGTCCCTGATTCTAGCTCACGAGAGAAAGGGGGGCGAGGAAGCTCGCCCCCCTTGAGAAACACTCTGGGTGGTTCAGCGAATCGGTACCACCACCGAAAGTTGATGGGTGGTGACCCTTGCATCCTGAAGAGTAAGAGGACCGCTGGGAGCGAGGATGAAGTCCGAGGCGAGGTCCAGGGCCTCAGCCCGAGCTCCACCCCATTCCGTTCCCGGCCGCCCGGTCCCGGTAGTGAAGCGGACGGCGTAGTGAACGGTGGCTTCTCCCAGGTGGAGGCTCGCCCCGAGACTGGGGGCCCACTCCATCCAGCTCTCCGTCTGATTTCGTTTTGCGGACTCTACCCGGTTGAATTGATCCAGGTCGTAGGAGATGGAGCGCACATGGAGGCCGCCCCGGAAGGTGACTTTCTTGTAGTCCCAGGATCCCCCGGCTTTGACCTGGGCATTGGTGAATCGGAAGTCGTTCTCCACGGTCTTCTGGCCCGCTGGGATTACTTCCCCGTTGACGGCTGTCGTGTCACCGGCGGCATCGGCCCAGGTTTCGCTTCGAATGGGCTCCAGGACCACATCCACAGCGAAGCGGGTGGGTCCCTCCACCTTTGCCAGCCCGACCCCCAGGGCGTAGGCCCACGTGTTGCCAGGGTCCCGCGGGATATTCTGGATCTCGTAGTTCGGGATCTTCGGGTGGTCTTTCCAGTTTCCCGTCAACGACCACCCAATGGTCCACCCCTCTGGGCGAAGGGGCCGGCGGTACTCCAGGTGGGCCCCCCAGGTGTCTGTGTAGTCGAAGTTGTCCTCCTCCCGGGTCCTCCACTGCGGCTGTGGGAAGGTGTCTGGGGGTATGGGCTCCCAGACCAGATCCAGATAGGTCACCTCGTGTTTCATCCGGAGTCGGGTCCGGAGGAGGAGAAGCTCGAGGGAACGGTCCCCATCCCACTCCTTCAAGATCCCCAAGCGTAGATCTGAAAGGTGCCCGGATTGCTGGATCTCCTCGCTCATGGCGTACAGGAGGTCGACTCCATCGATCGCACCCAGGTCGGCCCAGGAACCGCTGAGTCCGATGGAGAGCCCGTGGTCAGGAAAACGATGACCCAGGATCCCGAAGGCGTAGAGGTTGCGCGCAGACCCTTCCGACAGGACTTGGGGCTGTGCCATGTCCCAACCCCAGGGCCGTGCGAACCACTGGTTCCTCCTGGACCCCTCTACCTCCTGTAACGAGACAGCTCCGCCACCGAACCACTCCTGCGAGGTGAAAAGGGTCCCGATTGGGAGGGTCCGGCCCGATCCGTTCCCGTTGGAAATGTGGTAGAAGGTGGGGGAGCCGAAGAAGAAGCCTTCGGTGATCCGGCCCCCGGTCGCTGGGTTCACGAAAGGATCGCCCAGAGTATCGGGGAGGGCGAGGGAAACACCACCCATGGCCAGATTCGAGGAAGGGAAGAGGAGAAACTGATCACCCGCCGCAACGGGGACGGTCTTGACCTGGACGGTCTGGCTTGCCCCGGAGGTCGGGAGAAGAAAGAGGCACATCCCGAGGAGGACTCCAGGAGCCGGAAAGGGCCAACCCGCCTTACGAACGTTGAAGCGTGCCATTGGGTGTTCCCTCAGAGTAACGGTAGGATCGGTTCGGTCTTCTGAAGGGAGAACGATCCGGGGTGGTTGGATGTGACGGATTGGTTAAAAAACCCACTCCAGCCCAACGAGCGGGAGGATGGGGAGCTCGGCCAAGGGGCGAGGGTTGGAGTTTCGCCAGGGGGAAAAGTGGTAAAAGAGGGCGTCTCGCCGATTCAGGGCGTTCAGGACCCTGACGTAGGGCCGTAGTTGGGTGTCCCTGCCGAAGACAGAGGTTCTCCACGACCCGTAGACCTCTGCTTCGGCGCGCAAGAACCCCTCATCTGGCCCGATGGCCAACCCGGGTGCAGAGTTGAGAACGTTGTCGGTGTTGAGGGTGAACTCATCCTGTCGGGAACCCCCGGCGGGGGAGGCGATCCCGTCGGACGCCTCTTGAAAAAGAGGGATGGAGGTGTAGGGGAGTCCATCGCCATACCCGACCCTCAATCGAAAGCCAACCCGATGGGTGAGACGGGAGGAGAGGCCCGCGCTGAGGAGATGCCGACCGGTGAAGCGGGAGTCACCCCCAAAGAGGCCCTCTTCGGAGGCCCAGAACCAGGTGAGGGTATAGCCCAACCAACCCGAGGTCCGTTCCCCCTCCCTGGCCACCCGGAGGTCCACCCCTGAGGCGTTGACCCGCTCATCTCCCAAGCCGGTGACCCCGGAAAAGTTCTTCACGTACCCTTCCAGTCCCATCCGTAGGCCCGGGGCCAGAAGCTGATCCAGGGAGATGACCAGGTGGTTTGCGGCCCCCACGGCGAGATTTCCTGTCACCCGCTGCGGTCCGAGCCCGTCCGTCGCCGCCGAAAGGGTTCGGTCTACCTCCCCCGAAGAAATGGCAGAAAACTGATGGTACCGGCCTGCAGCCAAGGTCAATGATGCGCTTTCGGTGAGAAGCCAGGTGAGGGAACCCCGGGGTGCCGGTCTGAATCCGGCTCCGTCGGAGAACCGATCGAGCCTTAGGCCTCCTCGGAAAGTGAGGGTGGGGGCCAAGGTCCGGGTGACCTCGGCGTACAGCCCTCCGGAGGAACCCTGGAGGGCCAACTCCGAGGTGACCACTGCGTCGAGACTATCCAGGCCCCGGGCAAGATAGTCGGAAGTCAGACCATCCACGGAAAAGCCCACCCGAAAAACGCCGTCCCCCCAGGGGTGAGAAAGGTCGCCGGTGATCCGGACCCGGTCGGACCGGCTCTGAGCAAAGAGGGGCAGGGAGTCTGTAACCGGAAGCTTGGCGTCGTAGCGGCTGACGGCGCCCCGCAGCTCTCCTCGCGTAGTCCCCAGGTCACCAGCGACTCCGGCCGCGATCGCCTGATTCCCCCACCGAGCCGCTTCGGCGAATGCCAGGTCGCTCAGCTCCAGCCGGACGGATTCCTGATTCCAGAACCCGGACACGAAACCAAAAGCGCCCTCTTTTTCCCCCCACTCGCCCCGGAAGAGAAGATCCTGGTAGCCATAGGGTGAGTCGCCTCGGTTCAGGGCCGGCGTTCCCAGATCGTGAATCATCCGGCTACCCACCAGGAGCCCTCCTCCGGACACGGGGCCTTCCAGGAGGATCCGCCCGGTCAGAAGGTCTGCCGCGGCTTCTCCGCGAAACCCCTCTCGTGTGGGGGAGCGTGTTTGAAGATCGAGGATGTAGGAGAGTCCCCCGTCGAAGCGGGCCGGAGCCCCTCCAAGAAAAAGGGACGCTCCGCCCAGGGCTCCGGGATCGAAGCTCTCCACCAGGCCACCCAGGTGGAACGGCGTATAGATAGGCGCGCCGTCCAGGAGCACCAACTTCAGGTCTGCGGCCGAACCCCGCATGAGAAGGACGTCGGTAGGTTCCGCCTGGTTGCTACCACTGGGGAGGGCCCGGACCACCTGAGCAAGACCCGTCTCCACCATCCCTGAACTGCCTTCCAGAGCCCGGATGGAGACCTCTCCGACCTCACGGGCCGAGGCTTTCTCGCCAGTTGTGGACATGGAAAGGGGTAGCGCCCGAACCAGGACGGGTGGCAGGGGGATCGGCCTGGAGGTGAGTGTAATCTCCAGCTCTACCGATCCACTGTCGGGTACCAGTACCTCCAGCGACAATCCCGAATAGCCCACATGGAGAGCCTGGACCCGCCACCGCCCGGGAAGGAGTCCCGGGGCGGAATACCGTCCCTGAGCATCGGTGGCTACCGTCCGGTGCTGGAGCCCCAGGGATAGGTCCAGCATGACATGGGGCAATGGCCTTTGCCGATCGCCACGGTCACCCAGGACCCTTCCTCTGATCTCCCCGGTAGTGGCGGGACGTTCCTGTGCCTGTACAGGTGGGACTGGTCCCAGCAAGCAAGGCCCAAGCAGGGCGCCAACAACCAGACAGATCCTATGTACCGACAAAGTGCAAGTCCTGGTTCGAGGTGCGCAGCGCTCCCAATGCGTCGTCAGCCACCTTCAGACCCCGCCGGGCCAAAACGGATCTCCGTGGGTGTCCGGGTCCGGACCGGGCCGAAGACTTCCAGACCGCCCTCGGTCTTCTCCAGGTAGGGCTCCCCGTTCACCGAAAGGGACACTCCGGTAGCTGCCAGCGGAATCTCAACCGTCACTTCTCCAAGAGGCTCCGAGGCGACAAGAACCCCGGAGTTTGTTCTGAACCGCGTCCCCTCTCCCGCAAAGATTCCGGCCTGGTCTCCTTCCACGAGCAGGACTCGAATGGAGGCGTCTGCGGGCAGGCCGATAATCTCGAGGGCGAGGGGGGCGGAACTAGCGGCGATGGTCGCGCCCACCTGCTCCAATGCACCACCCTCGGCCCCCTCCCGGCCCTCTTGGATCGAGGAGGATCCGGAGGGGATCGGGGTCTCTTCACCCGGGACAACGCCCTGCCAACGCGGCTGAACCCATTGGCGGATCGGAGATCCCGGCGCGGACCGAAGATGAACCCCGCGCCTTGGTCATCGGGCGAAT
>CBDUAX010000318.1:0-5979 GCA_965365235.1 uncultured bacterium | reverse complement strand
GTATTTTACCCCAGGCTGTATACAAACTTTGATGTGGGCTTCCCTTTCCTGTTCCCGGAGTTCTGTCTCCAGGAGTGGTGAGTGGAGGGTGCCCCGAAAAGGGCCCCGGTAGCAACGTGGAGACTGACCAACGACGACCGTGATAACGACGCGTTTATTAAACGCACTTTCGTTCGTCGAAAGAAGCTATCCAAAACGATAGTGCAGTAACAAGTCTTTTAACTCATCACGACACCATCTTCGTTTCGATCGATGATACTCAAGGCCTCTTTTTTTTCGCGGATCGAGTTTACCACACGATCCCGTAGTCGTCTCCATGGTTGCTGGATCCTCCCCAGAAACCGCCATTCTCCCAATCGAAGAAGACGGCATTGATGGGCCCGGAAGTCCTCGCCGAAAAAGTAAGGGAGTAGCCCATCTCTCTCAGTTGGCTTTGCACCCATGGTGGCACCGACTGGTGGAGGAGCATCCGCCCTGGAGCAGATTCGTGATCGCCGAAGGAGCCACGCATCTGGTAACTGTTCATGTTTGGAGCTTCGGCAGCCTGCTGAACGTTCATACCCCACTCGACCATGTTGAGGAAGAACTGAAGCAGATTCTGGTCCTGCCCATCTCCGCCCTGGACGGCGAAAGACAGGAAAGGCTTCCCATCCTTCAGAGCCAACCCTGGCGTCAGGGTAGCGCGGGGTCGTTTTCCAGGCTCCACAACATTGAATGGGTTGTCGGCCGGGTCCGTCACGAAACTCTGGGCTCTTTGACTGAGTCCAACACCAGTCCGACCGGCAATGACCGCCGGAATCCATCCACCGCTGGGCGTAACGGAGACCACCCATCCCTCCTCATCCACCGCTTGGATGGAGGTAGTACCGGCGTAGAAGTCCTGGTCATAGAGCTGGTCCCCCGAAACACGGACCGCGGCTTCACCCTCGCCAAGCCGAAGGGTCGACCGTCCCCCTGCCCTTCCCGAACCCGCATCTCCTGGGGCTGCATGATCCAGCCCCCCTCCACCCCCCGTAGTGGTCCAGTTTTCCAGGTACTCTGAGAAGGGGTTGGACTCCCCCATAAAGGGGTAGGGGTCACCCGGCCCTACGTCTGGGTCGTTCATTGCCCAGTTGATCTCACCGAAACGGGCCTGGGCATAGTCCTTCGAGAGAAGTCCTTCCATCGGCTCAGCGGGCGGGAAGTATGGATCACCGTAGTAAAAGTCCCGGTCGGCGAAGGCCATGTTCATGACCTGATAAAGGGTGTGGAGATATCGGGCGCTGTTGAAACCCATCCCCTTCAGGTCAACCTCTTCCAGCATGTTCAAAGACTGGAGCATGACCGGACCCTGGACCCATGAGGTGAGCTTGAACACCTCAATGCCCTTGTAGTTGGTCGAGACGGGCACTTCGATGTGGACTCGCCAAGAATCCAGGTCTTCCATGGTAATCAACCCACCCTGTTCCTGAGTGCCGCGCACCAACTCCTCCGCAATGTCCCCCCGGTAGAAACGATCATAGGCTTCATAGATGGCCTCTTCTCGGCTCTTTCCTTGAACCAGGGCGGCCGCCTCAGCCTGTACCAGCTTTCCAAGCATACTTCTCAGGTCGGGTTGCCTGAAGATTTCCCCTTCCCTCGGCGCCGGGTCTTGCTCGTCGTCCGGATGAGTCAGAAAAACTGTTCTGGAGTAGGGCCATTGTCGGATGATGTCGGCGTTTGCCCGGATCCGTCGGATGGCGTCGGCTTCCATGGGGTATCCCTCAGCCATCTCCATGGCCGGCGCCAGCACCTCAGCCAGGCTCATGGTTCCGTACTCGGCAAGCATCGTCATCAGGCCCCCAGGCGTTCCGGGGGTTACGGCGGAGTACACACCGTCGGCCGGCGGGTGGCGGTACCCCTTTCCCTTGAAGAACTCAGCCGTGGCTCCGGTAGGTGCCACCCCGAGTGCATTGATCCCGACGACGTCCTTCGTGTTGGGATTGTATATCAGCGCCTGAGTCTCCCCTCCCCAACTCAGTACATCCCACATCGTGGCCGTAGCCGCCAACATGGCACAGGCGGCATCCACGGCGTTTCCACCCCGGACGAACATCATGGAACCGGCTGTGGCTGCCATGGGCTTTCCGGTGATTGCTACCCAATGCTTTCCGTGAAGGACCGGCTTCTGAGAGCGCTGAGCTTCCAGCGCATGCGGAGAGCAAAGAGCGAAAAGAAGTGCGAGCAAAAACCCGAGGGTGGGGCTCATCCGGACCGACATCATTGTTCCTCCTTGGTTGGAAATGCTGCCGCACATCATGGGCACCGGCCGGGTCGGGGAAAAGGGGGGCCCCTGTCGGGTTCCGCCTTAGGCTCGCCGGAGTTCATCCGAGTCCCCATCTTGGACCCGGCGAATTTCAGGACCCCGAAGAGCCATTCGAAGAAGACGGACTCAGGAGAGAAACATGCAGGAGAAGCTGTCGCGATTGGGAATGAGGAACCGGATCCGTGGTATCATCATCCTTACGCTCGCTGCGTTGGGTTGCTCCGGAGGCGGGGCCCTTGCTGGCCAAATCCCTCAACTCGCGGAGGTACAAGCAGGAGACGACTATGCCGCCGCAGTTCAAGCTTCTCGGGCGGCGATCCTAGAGATCATGCAGCGAGATGAGGTGCCCGGGGCTTCGGTGGCCGTGGGGGTCGGGGACAAAATCGTCTGGTCGGAAGGGTTTGGATGGGCAAGCCTGGAGTTGGGTGTCCCGGTGACCCCTCTCACCAAGTTCCGAGTGGGGAGTGTTTCGAAGACGATGACGGCCTCGGGGCTCGGCCTTCTTTTGGAACGCGGGTTGGTGGATCTGGATGCTCCCGTTCAAACCTATGTACCCAACTTCCCGACGAAGCGTTGGACCGTCACAACCCGACAGCTGGGCGGACACACCGCCGGCATTCGACACTACAACGGGAATGAGATGCTCTCCTCCCTCCGGTATCCAACGGTGGAGGCGGGGCTGAGCATCTTCGCCGACGATCCCCTCCTCTTCGAGCCTGAAACGGACTACTCGTATTCCAGCTATGGGTGGAATCTCCTCAGCGCCGTCATGGAGCGCGCCTCTGGAGTAGAGTTTCTGACCTTCATGCGAGACGAAGTGTTCGAGCCGCTGGGCCTTCGGCACACGGTGCCCGACCATACGGACTCTATCGTCTCTCAGAGAACAGAATTCTATGAAGGGACGCCCAACGGCGTGGTTAACGCCCCCTATGTGGACAACAGCTACAAGTGGGCCGGTGGTGGCTTCCTATCCACTCCCGAAGACCTGGTTCGGTTCGGGCAGGCCCACATTCGCCCGGGGTTTCTGAAGGAAGAGACTCTTCGGGAGTTGCAGACGGCCCAGACCCTGAGAAACGGTGAGTCGACCAACTACGGAATCGGATGGGGCTCCGGTCGACAGGAGGACGGCGATGTCACACTCTCACACTCCGGGGGATCAGTGGGCGGGACCACCCTACTCCTTCTGGTCCCTGACCAGGACCTGGTGGTAGCCGGAGTGGTCAACATTTCCGGACCGGCCGCCCAGATCGTCCGACAGGTGGCGGAAATCTTCGAGCGTCACCTGGGAGAGCGCCGATAGGAAGGTTGCGGGCCGGCTAGTCCAGGAGGATGGCCTTCCTGAAATCTCTGGAGCAGTCGGCCAAGGAGGTTTTCAGGTACCTTGCATCCTCCTGAGAGCTTCTGCTGATCGGCCCTTCGGTGCCTCGCTCCATCTGGACCCCGACGAAGATTGGCCCTTCGGCGGAAAGGACCTTGGGAAGCACTGCCTCCAGGTCTCCACGGAAGGCCAGATCATAGACCCGAGGGAAACCGGCGGCTCGGGCCAACCCCGGAAAATCCACACTCTGGGCACCGGGAATGGGTTGGTTCCCGGTGATCTCATACGATCCATTTTCCAGTACGAATAGGACGAGGTTCTTGGCCCCGGATTCGACGATGGTCGCAAGGGTGCCCAGGGTCATCAACATGCTCCCATCGCCATTGAGACAGAGAACCTTACGGTCGGGCTGAACCAAGGCGATCCCGAGGGAGAGGTCGGCCGTGTGCCCCATGGCGCTATCCGCCGAAGCAAAATCGAGTTCATGATCCGAGATTCGTCCCCAAGGACGGGTCACACTCATGCAGGTCACCACCACCTCGTTGGTCCGGGATTCGGCGAGGGGTTGGAGTAGGTCGTCTTTTGTCAGCATCGGACCGTCACCGTGGCGGGTGGGAAAGCTTCTGATTGGGGCGGGGATAGAATCCCACGAGATGGGAAACAATCGGCAAACAAAGGTCGCTTCTCCACCGACTCGGGCATCCTAGTCGAAGGCGGCATCGATCAAGACAGCCACCGGACGCTCTTCGGACCGTGCCATCGCCCACCCCTCCCGAACCGGGCCGAGGTCAGACGGATCCCTCAGGTACCGAAAGGGAATTCCCCAGGCCTTCAGAGTCGATTCCGTCATATACGCAACCGAGTCCAGATCCGGGCGAACCAGAACATCCCGCGTCACTTCCACCTCGTGGGGTTCCTTCCCAGCGGCTCTGGATTTGGCGTACCCTCGGCAGGTCACCATCAGGAGGAGAGGAGCGCCCATACGAGAGGCGGTACCCCGTAGACTATCTCCGGCCTCCAAGAGGCCCGTGTTCTGGATCAGAACCGAAGGGGACCCGCCGCCCAACCACAAACCGGCCGCAAGTGAAATCACCTCACCCTCTCGAGTCCCGAAGTGGACGTCGATTTCGCCGTCCGACCGAATGGCCTCGAGAAGAGGAGCGGAAGTGTTGTCCGGTAGGGCCACCAGGTGAGTGATCCCGAGGTCGGCCAGGGTTGAAGAAAATGCGCGAGCGTTGGCGCTCAGGGGCCGGGGATATCTCTTGGAGTCAGGCATTTGAAACCAGTGGGGACGTCGACACGGAGTGGGAACCCTGGGCTACTTCTCAGCCCGAGTCTTGGCGCTGTCGGTAATTCGCGCCAGCAGCTGGTTCAGCTGGAGTTCTTGCTGCGCCGCTTTTTCGACAGCCTCGTCGGGGGTGAGCTTCCCGGTGCCCATCATATGACATGTCAGGTAGAACTCCCGGATGTGACGCAGGAGCTCGTCCACCGAAGACCTCATTTCCAGATCGGTCCGCCGGTTGGCCCAGCCACTGGCGGAATCGTCCTCCTCCACCTGGGTGGCACGGAGGCCCTGCTGGGCAAGAAGCGCCGCTGGCACGAACGCGATGGCCACACGGAGCCAACGCTCATCCACGATCAGAACCGCAAAGACCAACACGAAGATCAGGAGCAAGATCGACGCTAGATCAGCCCTCTTCATCTCACCCTCCCTGAGCCCAGGATCAGTGGGGGGACACCCAAGGTCCAGAAACCCAAATCGTCGGGTCGATTGCAATCTACATCATTCCCGGCTTCTTTTCCCACCTGTATTCTGTCGGGGCAGGAATGTCCGACGGAGGGACCGAGAACCGCGGATGGGATCAAGAGGTCCCGTTTTCCGCTATGGGCCGAAGATCGTGGACCCAAACCAAGGGGGAAACGTCTTGGCCCCCGACTTGAAACGGAGTGGACTGGATGAACCAGGGCCTCAGCAAACTCGAACAGAGTCTAGAAGTCTGGACATCGAAACCCGGGTCGCCAGAGCATGCAAGGGCAGTGCTGGAACAAGCCGAAAACCTCCTGGCTGGCGGCCCCCCCGCCCCCGACCATAAAGAGGGTTGGTTCCGATACCTGCGAGAGACTCGCCTGCCGTCGTTTCTCCTCGCCTTGGACGACCTGGAGACGAGGACCCGGTGGGCGGAAACCACCTTCTCCATCATCCAGCAGCTGGGTTTCGGCTTCGAGGAGCTCTTTGAACAGCGCGTCCACGAGCACCCCGACCGTGTGCTCTTCAAGGAGTTCGAGGGTGGGGAACCCCGAGATTGGTCGTACGAGACCATCTTCCGTCGGTTGAAGACCATGGCGGGGGTGTTCTGGTCTACTCACGAGGAAGCCC
>CBDUAX010000317.1:0-5980 GCA_965365235.1 uncultured bacterium | reverse complement strand
GTACGGACGGGGAAAGCTTCGCGGCGAGCAGGCGGTCGCGGCGGCGGGTGGCGCCTGGATCGTGCTGCGGACGAGCTGGGTCTACGGCATGCGGGGGCAGAACTTCCTGCGCTCGATGCTGCGGATCGCCGGCGAGCGGGACGAGGTCCGCGTCGTGAACGACCAGGTCGGTGCCCCCACGTGGTGCCGGTCGTTGGCCGACGCGACGTCCGCGTTGGACGACCTGGAGGAGGCCCAACGGCGCCTCGACCGGGCCCAAGAAGATCGGATGCAGGAAGAGATCCAGGACGCCCTGGACCGGGTGGACCGCCTCGGCCAGATGCAGGAGCAGGTGACTGAGCAGGTCGAGGAGATGGCCGAAAGCCCATTCGAGCGTGGCGATGAAGTGGACGAGATCCACCGGATGAAGGACGCTATGCTTTTCGGGGCTCAGGAGCTGGAACGGGATCTGGTACGGATGCAACAGGGGGCTCAGAGGGAGAACCGTGAAGCGGCCGCGGAGTTGGGCGAAGCCGTGGAGACCCTCCGGGAAACTCGGTTGGGGCAGAAGCTGGCGTACACCAAGGGGGTGGTCGAACAGCGTGAGCGGGAGGCGGCCCTCGAGTATGAGGAGCAGATCACGGAGGATATCCAAGCTCTTCGTGGCGAGATCGAAGAGGCCGCACAGGCCTACCAGGAGGGCCTCCCGGACGAAGAGATTACCGAAGCATTGGAAGAGGCACAGGACCTGGTGAGAGGGACCGAGTCGCTGGGGCGCCGCCTGCAGAATCGGGGGCAGGCTGGACAAGAGGGTCAACAGGGGGATCGGGAGGGTGAGGAGGGTGATGAGGGGCAGGGGCAGCCTGGTGGGGAAGGGGAGCCTGGGAGTGAAGGTCAGCGGGAGGGTCAGGAGGGTCAACAGGGTCAAGGGCAACAAGGCCAGCAGGGACAGCAAGGCCAAGGACAGCGGGGCCAAGCGGGACAGGGCCAGCCAGGGCAGGAGGGCGGAGGCCGTCAGGGGGATCCCGAAGCGGAGCCTCGACAGGGGAATCCTTCCCAGGAGGGTGGCCCTCGAGGGGGCGCCATGCGAGGGGATCCACAGCCCCTCTCGGAAGAGGAGGTCCGGCAGTACACCCGTGAATTCGCACAACGTTTGGCCCAAGCGCGGGAGCTTCAGGACCGGCTGGAGGAGGAGGGCCGGGACGTACCGGAGTTGGAGGAGGCCATCGATGCGCTGAATGAGCTACGGGACCCGGAGACCTACGGCGACCTGCCCCAGATCGCCGCACTTCAGGAGCAACTGAGGGAGAGCTTGCGGCGCCTGGAATTCCAACTCCGCAGAGAGGTGGAGGGTGATGGACCCGGACGGGCGGCTCTTACCGGGTCGGACGAAGTCCCGGCCGGTTTTCGGCAGATGGTAGAGGAATATTTCCGGAACCTGGCCAGGCGCGGGGGAGGGGGAGGGGAGTAGGCTCCCCTAGGGCCTCCAGACAGCCACCGGTCCGGTCAAACCCAGGGGGTTGGACAAATCTCCGAGTGGGCCAGCTACATCTCGGCCGCCGCAGTACCTGTACCCTCCATTTATTGTCGAGGCCTCGGTTTCGGTCCGCCGCCGAATGTCCCACTTTTTAAGAACGGACAGGCCAGACCTTCGACCCTAAACGTTTTCGAGTGAAAAGCCAGTGTCGACTCCCAGTTGGCGTTCTCGAAGTTTCCTCCCTAGTGCCCTGTACGTGGGCCTCCTGGCCACTCTGGGGTGGCCCTTGCCCATCGGCGCTCAATCCCTGGGGAATCTTACCGGGCGGATCGTCACAGCCGATGCGGCCGTGGCTGCAGACGCTCAGGTCCGTCTCATGGCTCTTGGACGCCGAGTCGCCGTAAACGAGTCAGGTGTCTTCCTCTTCGAGAACATCCCTGAAGGTAGCTACCTGATAGAGGCCGTCAGCCCACGATTCGGACAGGCGGTAGAACGTTTTCAGGTGTTGGCCGGGCAGACAGTCTCCGTCCTCCTCGAACTGGACCCCCTGTTTCAACTGGACGAGCTGGTGGTGAGTGCGGGGTCCACTCCTGCCCGCCGGTCGGAAACGTACCAACCAACCTCCTCCCTCTCGGGTTTGGACCTGATCCAGGAAGCCGAGGCGAGCCTGGGGGAAACACTGGCTGAAGCCCCGGGGGTCACGGCCTCCTATAACGGTCCCGGAGCCAGCCGCCCCATCATTCGGGGGCTCGGTGGAGACCGTGTCCGGATCCTGGAAGCCGGTGTGGGAAGTGGGGACGTATCGAGCCAGGGCCCGGATCACGCAGTCGGGATCGAACCCATGAGCGCGGAGCGAATCGAGATCGTCCGGGGGCCCGCGACCCTCCTCTATGGAAGTGGAGCCATGGGAGGGATCGTCAACGTCATCGATACCCGGATCCCCAGGGAGATGCCCACCCACGCCGTCACCGGAAGTGTGATGGGGCTGGGCGGTTCGGTGGCGGATGAGCTGACCGGTGCGTTCGAGTTGAATGGTGGCGGCGGTCCTCTCGCGTGGCACCTGAGTGGCCTCCGTCGCAAGACCGGGGACTACTCGATCCCGGGCTATGCGGAGCATCGACACGAAGAGGACGGCTCTCACCAGGAGGGAGAGGAGGAGGAACCCTTCGGGGTCTTGCCGAACAGCGCCGTGGAGACCGAGCGAGGCGCCTTGGGGCTATCCTGGGTGGGTGAGGCCGGATATCTCGGGGTCTCGGTATCCGCACTCAACAGCGACTATGGCGTGCCCGGGCATGCGCACGGGCACGAAGGGGAAGAACCGATTCCAGGTGAGGAAGAGGAGGGGGTCGTCATCGGACTGGAGCAGAGACGTTTTGATGCCGAGGGTACTCTCCGATTCACGGGAGAGGTGCTCCGTGCCGTTCAAGGCCGATTCGGATATGCCGATTACCAGCATACCGAATTCGAAGGCACTGAGATCGGAACCCGGTTCTTCAACGAACAGTGGGAGGGCCGATTGGAGTTGAACCACAACCTCCTGGAGCTCCTCACCGGTTCTTTTGGAATCCAGATGGGAGGACGGAGGTATGAGGCTTTGGGGGAAGAGGCCTTCGTCCCACCATCCGACGCCTTTGACTTCGCCTCCTTCCTCTTCCAGGAGTGGGAGCGAGAGACCGTGAAGTTCCAGGGAGGAGCCCGGCTCGAAACCCAATGGGCCGAAGCGAAGCCGACCTCCCTCAGTCGGACTCATACCAGCTTCTCCTTCTCAGGGGGAATGAACTGGACGGTGGCTGAGGATGCTTCCCTGGCCCTGACCTTGGCCCGTTCCCAGCGGATACCCACCCTCGAGGAGCTGTTCTCCGAAGGTCCCCACGCGGCCACCTTCGCCTACGAGATCGGTGATTCCGACCTGGATCCGGAAACTGCCCACAGCGTGGACGCCACTCTCCATCTGTCGGAAGGCCTTCTGAGGGTGGAAGCCACAGCGTTCCTGAATCTCTTCGACGGCTTCATCTATCAAGAGTTCACTGGAGCCGAAGAGGATGGCTTTCCGGTCCTTCTAACCGTTCAGGGGGACGCGACCTTCTGGGGCGGGGAAGGAAGTGTCGAGTTCGATCTCGTCCATCGGGGCCGCCACCACCTTCTGGTGGAGGGATGGGGGGATTACGTCCGGGCCGAGTTGAAGGAAACCGGGGAGGCTCTTCCCCGGATTCCACCTCTCCGTCTCGGATCTCGGCTACGATACAATGGGGGTACCATCAGGGCCGACCTGGGGCTCACCACCATCACAAGCCAGGAGCGCGTAGGCCCACTGGAAGAGGAGACCGAGGGGTACTCCATGCTGGACATGTCGGTGGGGTATCGGCTCTTCAGTGGACGCTTGACCCACGACTTCCTGATCCGGGGCTCCAACCTCACCGATCAGGAGGCGAGGAACCACACGTCCTTCCTGAAAGAACTGGCGCCCCTTCCGGGGCGGGAGATCCGGTTCATGTACAGGGTGTACTTCTGAGCCTTCGGGGGTCCTGTTTCCCGGCTCCACTCACGGTCGTGCTGCCTACCGTTTCCGATGGGCATCTAGGGTTTTTGTCCTCCAGGGGCCATATTTCCAGGACCCTCAGGAGGTGACGTATGGCAGGAATGAAGAGGCTCATCGTGGTTGGAGACCGGGTCCTCATCAAGCCCGGTGAAGGGGAAGACCGGACCAAGGTCGGCCTCTACCTTCCCGCCACCGCGGTGGACAAGCAGGCGGTGCAAACCGGCCGTGTCATGGCGGTGGGGCCCGGGACTCCCATCGGAGCCCCAGCGGAGTTGGATGATGAGCCCTGGAAGATCACTTCTGGGGAGCCCCGCTATCTTCCGGTCCAGGCCGAGGTGGGAGATTTCGCCATCTTCTTCCGGAAGGCCGCGGTGGAGATCACCTTCGAAAACGAGAAATATCTCGTGGTGCCTCAGGCTGCCATCCTTGGATTGGTGCGGCAGGAGGGCGGAGACGAAGAGGACGAGGAGACCGAGTCCGAGGGTTAGCCGAAAAGCTCAGCCCTCATGAGGTCGTGGATCCGGGCCCCGTTCTTAGTACCGGTTCAGGCCCAACTCGATCTTCTCCAGGACCATTGCAGGAGTGATCCGGGCCATCCCCCTCCTCCTCCTTTTCCGGCCGATTGGGTAGTCCTCTCCTGGATATCGAGCATATCCATCCACGGTCAAATCCTGAAATTTCCGATAGGGACCTGACCGTTTCGGGTTTGTGGATCCATACAGCCCCACCACCGGAACGTCCAAGGCCCGGGCCAGATGAAGGGGACCCGTATCGGGGCTCAGGACCAGGCGGCTTCCATCCAGTAGCCAGAGCAGCTGTCGCAGGTCGTCCTTCATGGCCGTCACGACCGGAGCCCGGGTGAGGGCAGTCACCTCTTTGGCCATCCGGGTTTCCCGGCGAGAAACCCCACCCACCAGGACAGGCAGCAGGCCGAAGTCGAAATAGAGCCCGTCCAGAACCTTGGCGTATCGGTCTGCCGGCCAATCTTTCCGAGGATCGCTGGTGGCCAGGACCACGGAGCAGGCCGGCCGGTGGAGGCCCTCGAAAAACGATCGCTGGACAGCTTCCTCGGTTGGGGTTGGGGCCAAACCGTAGGTGATGGGTTCCGGATCGACACCCAGGAAACGAAGGAATTCGAAGAACTGGTCCTGTGTGTGGGCGTGTCCGTAGGGATGGGGCGGGATGCGATGAGTGGTGAACAGAGCGTTCAGATCCCGGGTCCGTCGCCAGTCGAAACCGAGCTTCAAGCGGCCGGGTGTCCCGGCCGTCAGGAGCCCGGCCTTGAGGTAGACCTGAAGGTTCAGGACCAGGTCGAAGCACCCGTCCGGTTGTGTTTGGGCGAACTCCCTGAGCCTCCTTGTCGTGGCCCGAAGGTTCGCCTGGGCGGCCCAAAGGGACCGCGGCGTTTTCCGACGGCTCCCCCGACGGAATACGAAAAAACGGTCCACCAAGGGATGGCCGGCCACCAGTGAATGGGGGTTGGGCTGGATCACCCAACTCAGGTGCGTGGACGGAAAGGCCCGCTTGAGGGCGGTCACAAGAGGGAGTACCTGAACCACATCCCCAACCGCGCTCATCAGTACGATAAGGATGGAACCGGGGGCCGTCCGAAGCGGGAAAGGGTTTTTTGGGTCGGATCCCTCAGGAGACACGATGACGGTCCTACCCTCCCACGGCGTCTCGCAGCGTAGCCCACTCTCTCTCCGAAAGTTGGACTCCCGTTCGACCTTCCCACTTTCGCAGCGACCGCCTCAGTCGGTTGGCCATGGGTCCCCTGGGAGAGGAGATCCCCTCGGGAGCGAGGCGGGAAAGGTCCAGGTCGAGGATCAACGCCCTGGGGGCACTCCCCTCCCATTGGAGGAGGATATTGCCGGCGTGGAGATCCCTATGAGAGAGGCCGGCTGAAGCCATGGTCCTGATGAGATCACCCGAGGCCTGGAGCGCCTCGAGCCGTTCCATCGCGCCGCCCGGACCTCTCCGGCGGG
>CBDUAX010000316.1:0-5997 GCA_965365235.1 uncultured bacterium | reverse complement strand
TCAGGGTAAAGCCGAAGCTCGGATGTGAACCCGGGGCCCCCTCCTTCGTGGTTGATGAACCGCCCATTCTTCGAGGTCCCAAACTTCCACCCCAGCCCCATCCCGTCTCGGCATCCGATGCCTGGCTGACCGGGGAAGATCAACGTCTGCATCAGCTCGGTCGACTCCCGAGTGATCACCCCCCCTCCACCACTGAGTTGGGCCTCCAGGAACAGGGAGAAGTCCTCGACGCTCCCCACGAGGCCTCCGATCGGTGCCGACGCTACGCACTCTTTTACCTCGACCAAAGCCCCCAACCGCCTTCCGTGGAGACGCTTGGCCACATCCGGAACCACCAGACGGAGAACCACTCTGATGGGATCCCATCGCCCCATGTACCCGGTTGCCGATCGTGGACCCAACGGGGTCGTGGGGAAGGAGGCTTTCATCGCCAGCGGCGCGAGCACCTGCTCCTGGACATAGTCGGCGTATTCGGTGCCGGACACCCGGCTGATGACCTCTCCGAGGAGCGCAAAATTCACGTTTCGGTATTCGACGCGTTGGCCCGGCGGTCGGCCCGACCGGATTCGGTAAAGTGACAGGGCTTCACGCGTAGAGGGAGGCGACCCCGGGGGGAAATGGAACGTCATGAAACCGCGAAGGGTGTCTTTCAGACCAGAGCTATGGGACAGCAGGTGCAAGATACGGATGTCTTTCAACCCCCCGATTCCGGCTAAGTGGTCCGAAACGAAGTCGTCGGTCCTCAGGAGTCCCTGCTCGACCAGCTGAAGCACAGCGACAGCGGTGAACAGCTTCGTGCCGGAGAAGAGGCGATAGAGAGTTTCCGCGGTCGCAGGCCTCCTTTCCCTGATATCCGCCAATCCAAAGCCTTCAGACCAAACCAATCCTGTTTCGTTGACCACGGCAATCGAACAGCCGGGAATTCGGGTCGACCGCAAGTGACCTTCTATCCTTGAGCGAAGACCGGGGTGTTGAAGGGGTGAGCTGTCCATTGATGACTATTGAGCCCCTGGCTAGAAAGACCGACCAACGGGTGTCGCAGCCCTTTCCACTCCCATTTCAGCCAAGCAAACACGGTATCCTCAACCCATACCGTTGATCCAAAGGCTCTCACGGAAGTGGGCCTTATGCTGGCAAACCCGTCCTTGATTCTCCCGGGGACGCGGGACCGAAGGGTCCGACTGACCTCACCGTTGGTTTTTGTGCTTCGGATGGTATTTCAGGGTCTTCACCGCGGTTTTCCAATCCGACAAAGCAGCAGCTCGTGCCATTGGGTCTGCCTTCCGGAGCTCATGCGCCGCCTCGGCTTGAAGCTTTCGGAAGCTTGCCAGTCGGCCTGGATTCAATTCGCCTTGTTCCACCGCCTCGAGAACCGCACAGCCCGGTTCTTCTTGGTGTCGGCAATCGCGGAACCGACAGCTCTGAGAAAGACGCTCAATGTCCGCAAAGACCTGCTTGAGACCCTCCTCCACCCCTCCGATCCGAAACTCTCGCATGCCCGGCGTATCCAGAAGAAGAGCTCCGCCTGGAATCCGAAACAGCTCTCGACGGGTTGTCGTGTGGCGCCCCTTCCGGTCCCCTGTCCGCACTTCCGCGGCCGCAGCCACCGTCGCTTCTGCAAGCAGGTTGACGAGCGTCGACTTTCCGACCCCTGAAGGGCCGAGGAGGGAGATCGTGCGTCCAGGTGCCAAGGTGCTCCGGAGATCCCGGACGCTCTCGGGATCCTCGGAGCTCACGCACCGGATCGGCGTGCCCATCGCGACCCTTTGTACCTGGGCCACGGTCTCCTCCAGATCCTCTGCCAAGTCTCCTTTGGTGAGGATGATCTCGGGGGTGGCTCCGCTTTCCCACACCACGGCCAGGTACCGCTCGAGACGTCGAGAGTTGAAGGGCAAGTCAAGGCCATGCACGATCCAGACCTTGTCCACATTGGAGGCCAGAACTTGTTCCCCTCCGCCGGTGCCCGCGGCGCCTCTCGTGATCACCGACCGCCGAGGAAGCACCGTTACGATGGACCAGGGATCGCTTGGCATTGGCCCTGGTTCAACAAGGACCCAGTCTCCCACCGCCGGAGGGTGATGGAAACCTGAGGCCGACGATAGTCGAGCGATCTGGGGACCCGACTCCACCTGAAGTGACCAACTCGCTCGGTCTTGGCCCACAACTCGGGCGACACTCGAAGGGTCAACACCCTCTCTTTCGGCTTCCTGCGCCCACTGATCGTCCCAACCCCATCCCTCGAGGGCCATTCACCCACCTCCCACGATTGCCAACTCAGTTTTACGGTCTGCCGCTCTGCGGAGCAGGATGCCTCGGGATCCCTGGAAACTCAAGGGAGATGGCCAAAAACCAATCACCGTCAGCAGGAATCGGGGTCAATCCGTTTCCGACCACGCTTCGGCCATAAGGTCGAATCCCCGCTGCCAGCCTAGCTCGCTTTCGGAGGTGCGGCCCGGTGACAGCTCCCGCAACTCTGCGGCAATGTCTTCACCGGAATGCTCGAACCTGACAAAGCTCCCACCGTTGTGGTCCTCGATCCGGATCGTGATCGTGTCGCTATTGGGCGAGAACTGAGGCATACCGAATGTGTACTGCAACTGGGATGGCCGCTCGACCTTGAGGTAACTCCCTGTCGCGAGGTACTCCTCGCCGCCCTCCCGGCGTACGATGGTCCATTGCCCGCCAACGCTGAGATCGATCTCGAACTCGACTCCTTCACCCCACCAGATTCCCATCAGGTCGGGATCCGTCAGGGTGTCGAAGACGGTCTCCGGCGAAACATCGAAACGCCGCTCAATACACAGGTATGGTAAGATCTCGTCGGTCATCAGCTTCACCTTCGGTGATCTTCCGAAGTCGGCCGAACCCACGCCGAAAGAGATTGGGGGGTCGGCTGAGCGCCATCGTCTCTTACCCTAGCCCCGATCCGGTCCCCGCATCACCGCTGCCAGAGGCCGTGGTGAACACCGCCCTGAATGTAGATCGCGAAGGTGCCGTGGTCGGGGATCTCCATCGGCGGGTGGGCCACCTCGGCACCGGCTTGCACCGCTGCGGCGACGGCTGCTTCGATGTCGTCTACCAACCAATAGGGGCGTACCACCGGGTCCTCCGTTTCGTGCATGGGTGCCCGCACCCCTACCATCCCACCTCCGTGGAAGGTTGCTGTCCTTGCCCCGCCGAGCCGGTTGTCCGGCTCGCCGAACTGCACCCCGTTGGCTGCGGTGTACCCGGCGCACACCGCATCGACTCCCTCCGTCACGATTTCCAGGTAGTGGATCCGCATGTTTCCTTCACCTCCGGTTGCTATTTCCACGAATGGCCTCTCACCCGAGAGTGAGGAATCAGGCCGCCAGGAAGAGCCGTGCCCTCCTTGGGAAACCAATACCCCCGAGGCGGGCCAGAGTGTGGTCCCTCAACGGGAACGTACCCAGTCCCTCAGAGACCTCAGGTCAACTGACTCCCCTTCCGGTAGTTTTGACGAGCCACCCGGCAGTCCCAGACGGTTGTGCCAATACACGGGCATGCCAACCTCTGACGCCCCTTGAATGTCGGAGGGGGATCCGGCGACAAAAAGCACCCGTTGAGGTTGGACGTCGAGTTCGGAAAGAGCGAGTCGGTATGGCTTCGGGTGGGGTTTGTATGCACCTGCGCGTTCGGCGGAGACCATCACCGAAAGAGGTACCCCGACCCGCCGTGCCGCCTGATGTGCCAACGGATCCGAGCAATTCGTCACGACACCCAGCTTCCGCACTCCGAGCTTCGGCAGGACATCAAGAACCTCTGGCCAGGGTTCGAGTTGGTGCCACGCAGCGAACAACTCCGTGGCTTTTGACTCGGGGAGCCCCACCTCCGTGGCGGATTTCTCGACCAGGGACTTCCAGGACCGGTACTCCCCCGCCCCATAGCAGATCTTGAGGTATCGGAGCCGCCACCGGTGGCCGGACTCGGTGTCTCCAGCGACTCGATTCCAGAGGGACCAGGAGTCGAGGAGCCCGGTGAGCAAGTCGAAGAGGATTGCATCGAAGGGACCTTGCATCGGTCCAGGGCTCCCCAATTCGTCCATCTACGGCGAATCGGTTCTCGGGGGGAGGGACACGTCTGGCTGGGTCCGGACAGGCGTGGTCTGCCGGAAAGCCGCCCTCGCAACATCGGGGACCAGGACGATCCTTGCATATACATAGCACTGCCATGTATACTACCTCTATGTATTATCGACATCCGTCCTGGATCGGGTCTTTTCGCCCAGTATGGACATAGGCAAAGACCTCGTCGCCGCGTCCGCCACGCCCCTGGTGTTGGCCATCCTCAGCGAGGGTGAGAGCTACGGCTACGCCATCATCAAGCGCGTGGACGAGTTGTCCGGCGGAGAGTTGCAATGGACGGACGGCATGCTCTACCCGGTCCTCCATCGCCTGGAGCGCAATGGCCTGGTGGAGGCCAAATGGGGCCGGTCCGAGTCGGGTCGGCGGCGGAAGTACTACCGGCTCACCGACCAGGGCTCCGCCGAGCTGGCGAATCAACAGCGACAGTGGCAGGTCGTGAACGAGACACTACGCGGCACCCCATTCAAGTCGTCTTAAATCGCGTCGCAGAGGATCTGGTGGCGCAGGTAGGAGATGTGCAGGTGCTTGAAGAGCGGATCCAAGAATGGCGCGCCTGGGTGCTCAGGCGGCAGGCGATAGACGCGATGGATGTAGATGAACTCGAAGACCATCTGCGAAACCAGGTAGCCGATCTGCAAAAGGCAG
This sequence comes from uncultured bacterium, assembly GCA_965365235.1. Lineage (GTDB taxonomy): Bacteria > Gemmatimonadota > Gemmatimonadetes > Longimicrobiales > Gaopeijiaceae > CBDUAX01. The sequence goes on along the minus strand of CBDUAX010000316.1, from coordinate 1,249 downwards.
GACTCGACCAGGAAGAGGCCTTCCTCATCGCCGTCAAGCGCCTCGGAAACCTCGATTCACTTTCGCGGGAATACGCGGAGGAGTACTCAGAGCGTTTGTGGAAGCGCCTGGTCGTTGCGCCGGAAACCGGAGAAAGCGGGGCGGAGTGGAAGAAGCAGGCCCTTGCGGCTGTGGGCCTGGCCATCGCTGCCGGCGTAGCCATCAAGGTCCCCGAGCTCTTCGGCAAAAGGCATGACGGTTCCGACCTGGGGGAATTCTTCTACTTCAAGAACCTCAGCCTCTTTGTGCTCCCGTTCCTCGCCGTATTCTTCGCATGGAAGAGGGGGCTGGCACCGGCTGTCCGGCTCTGGCTGGCTGTCCCCTTCATCGTCGGGGCACTCTCGATGAACCTCCTCCCGTTCACACCGCTGGGGGATACGCAGATCCTGGCGGCAATCCACCTGCCCATGGCCCTGTGGTTGACTGTGGGAGTCGCCTACGCAGGCGGGCGGTGGCGTGACCATCAGCAGCGCATGAACTATGTGCGCTTCTCGGGTGAGGCGTTCATCTACTACGCCCTCATCGCTGCCGGCGGCGGAGTTCTGATGGGAATCACCATGTTCATCTTTGGTGCCATCGGCCTGGACGCGGAGGTCCTGGTTACGACCTGGGTACTCCCCTGCGGGGGCATGGGGGCCGTCATCATCGCCGGCTGGCTGGGGGAGGCCAAGCCGAGTGTCATCGAGAACATGGCTCCGGTGCTCACGATGCTTTTCACACCCCTCTTTACCCTCATGCTCCTGGCATTCCTGGGCACCATGCTGTTCACCGGAAGCGGGATCAATGTCGAGCGCGAGGTGCTCATCGGATTCGACCTGCTCCTGGTGGTGGTGGTGGGCCTACTCCTCTACGCCATCTCGGCCAGGGATCCCCAGAAGAAGCCCGGTATCTTCGATAGGCTGCAGTTCCTCCTGGTGATTTGCGCGCTCCTGGTGGACGCTTTGGCTCTTTGGGCAATCTTGGCGCGGATCTCCGAGTTTGGATTCACCCCCAACCGGGTCGCCGCTCTGGGCGAGAACCTCATCCTGGTGGTGAACCTGGGCTGGTCGGCGGTTCTTTACGCGAGGTTTCTTCGCAACCGGGCTGGATTTGTCCATCTGGAACGGTGGCAGACGGCATACCTGCCCGTGTACGCGGTATGGGCGGGGGTGGTCGTGGTGATCTTCCCGCTGGTGTTCAGCTTCCAGTAGGGGGGACGAGTCGTGGACAT
>CBDUAX010000315.1:0-6006 GCA_965365235.1 uncultured bacterium | reverse complement strand
TATAGGAGTCCTCGCTGACGCGGACATGAACGGTGTCGCTTTCATTCTCCAGGAATGAGGCCCGAACCACGATGGCCTCGTCGGGGGGAACTTTACAGGTGGAGTAGCGGCCGTCACCGCTGGTCGGGACCTCGATCCATCGGTTTCGAGGCTGAAGGTGCCCCGCGACCCCTCCCACTTCCTGCCACCGGAGAGTGACCGTGGCCCTGGGGATCGGTTCCCCACTCCGTTCATCCCGCACCACGCCGGTCACCACCGCAACCGCCTCCCCCTCCAGCTCCTCTTCCTCTCGGCATGCTTCCAGCAGGATACTCCCCAGGGCCGGAACTCCCAGGAGGACATCGACGATCTCTCCAGGCTGAACCTCGACCGCAACCCCCGCGGCGAAGACCCCAAGGGTATCCAGGCGGGGGTGGGTGAAGGTGGCGGTGAACACACCCTGTGGCACACCCTCCAGCAGGAATCGCCCCTGGTCGTCAGCGATGCCGGAATACGAGGTGCCGGAGAGGTAGACGTTGGCTCCGGCCAGCGGCTTGTAGCTCGTGCTATCCCAGACCAGACCGGAAACAAACCCCCGCTCGGTCTGGGCTATCTGTTGACGGTCCAAAGTGGAGATCCGTTCGACCTCGGCTCCCGCTTCACGGATTCCCGCTACATAAACTCCCGACCGACCCTCCTGAGCCATCCGAAGGTTCTGTGCAAGCCGAGGCATTCGGATCCACCACTTCCGCACAATCCAGGACCCGTTGGGCAATCCTTCGAACTCGACTCTCCCTCGGGCTACCCCCTGGGCTTCGGGGTATCTGGCTCCCGTGTACCGATACTCCAGGTACTGGAGCGCCGCAGTTTCCTGGTCCAACCACAACGTCCCTCTGATGTCTGGGAGATCTCCTCCCCGGACCGGCTCAAACGCCAGGCCCAGGCTTCCGGCGTTCTCCCTCCCCGGTGTGAGGTGGAAACAGTGGCTGTCCAGGAACTCGTCGGAGAGAAGCACCGCGGCGTCGGGACCGTAGTAGATCCAACCCCCGTTTTCTGTCCCCTGAACGAACCCCCCCTCCATGAGCTCTCGAGCCGGGAGGCTACGGATGGGACTCCGGGAGACGCCGCTGGTGACACTTCGGGTTTCCCCTTCGATGCGCCGCGCATCGGCGTCCATTTCCCGTTCGTAGTTCACTATCTGGAAGCGGTAGAGGCCCTCTCGCTCGGTCCATTCCTGTACCGTCAAAGCCTTCTTCGCTTCTTCCCAGACCCGAGCCAGGTCCATCCCCTCTTCGGGCCGGACCACGCACTGTTGCTCCCCCTCCACCTTGAGCTCATCGAGCTGGATGGCCGTCTCTCCCATCTCCAGCCTGAGTCCGAAGATCTGGTTTCCCGATAGAGTGAAAGAGTCGGAAGAAACGGTCCCGAACCCGATCCGGTCGGCCCGGACCGTGTAGGTTCCGGGTCTGGGGGCCCGGAGCAAAAAACGCCCGGCGGCATTGGTCAGGTACCCATCGAGTTCCTCGTTCCCATCACCGAGAAGGATCACCAGTGCTCCCTCGATGGGGGCCAGGGTCTCCTTGTTCAGAAGTTGGCCCTGGACGGTCTGGGCCGAGAGGTGAGCTGGCCCGGGCTTGGGAAAGAGCCCGAACAGAAGGACAAAAAGCATGAAGGGGAGGGCGGTTCGCCCCCCCCTCTCAGAGAACGGTAAACGGATCATTTCCTGTTGGGTTACGCCCCAGGCTCGGTTCACTGCACGGGCCCACCGGCCCGTGGCCCGGCCCTTACATCTGGCCTGATGCCATCTTCCGAAGAACGGTGTGCAAGATCCCGCCATTCTGGTAATACTCGACCTCGACTCGGGAATCCAGGCGGACGTCGACCTCGAACTCGACCTGGGACCCGTCGTCCTTTCGAGCCCTCCCCCCCACGGTCCCGCCGGGCTCCAACCCATCGGCGATCCCAGTGATGTCGAAGGTCTCCAAGCCGGAGAGGCCAAGGCTCGCCGCTGAATCACCCGCCTTGAATTGGAGGGGGAGGACCCCCATCCCTACCAGATTACTACGGTGAATCCGCTCGTAGCTTTCGGTGATGACGGCTTTTACACCCAGGAGGGAGGTGCCTTTGGCGGCCCAGTCCCTCGAACTCCCCGTTCCGTATTCCTTTCCAGCCAGGACCACCAGAGGTGTTCCCTCGGCCTGGTATGCCATGGAGGCCTCATAGATGGAGGTCATCTGCCCCTCGGGGAGCTTCAGGGTGTAGCCTCCCTCCTTGTCCTCCAGAAGGAGGTTCCGGATGCGGACGTTCCCGAAAGTCCCCCTCATCATCACCTCGTGGTTCCCCCTCCTGGACCCGAAGGTGTTGAATTGGTAGGGCTCAACGCCTTTCTCCATCAGGTACTTCCCACCGGGCTCCCCTTTTGGGATCGCGGCGGCCGGGGAGATGTGGTCCGTAGTGACCGTATCTCCAAGGACCGCCAGCGCACGCGCCCCCTGGATGTCGGCCAGCTCCGGAACGTCCAGATCCATGTTCCGGAAGAAAGGCGGATCCTGGATGTAGGTGGAATCGGCGTCCCAAGCATACAGGCTGCTCTCCTCCGGAATCGGAAGCGCTCTCCAATGGGCGTCTCCGTCGAACACGGAGGCGTATTTGTCCGTGAACATCTCAGGCTTGAGAGAAGCTGAGATGGTCTCCTTGATCTCCTGAGGGGTGGGCCAGAGATCCTCCAGGAACACCGGGTCCCCATTGGGATCGTGAGCCAGCGGCTCGTGATAGACATCAAGGTCGATTCGACCGGCCAGAGCGAAGGCCACCACCAGGATGGGTGAGGCCAGGTAGTTTGCCCGAACGTTGGAGTGGACCCGGGCCTCGAAGTTCCGGTTGCCGCTGAGAATGGCGGTGACCACCAGGCCGTTGTCGACGACGGCCTTCTGGATGGGGTCCGCCAGAGGGCCCGAATTCCCGATGCAGGTGGTGCAGCCATACCCCACCACGTGGAACTTCAGCTGCTCCAGGTAGGGAAGGAGCCCTGCAGCGGTCAGATACTCCGTCACCACCTGGGAACCGGGGGCGAGACTGGTCTTCACCCAGGGTTTTACCTCCAGGCCCCTCTCCACGGCCTTCTTCGCCAGGAGGCCGGCCCCAACCAGGACCGAAGGGTTGGAGGTATTCGTGCAGGAAGTGATGGCCGCAATGACGATGCTGCCATCGCCGATCTCGGAAGGGCCGTCCTCCAAGGTGACGCCCACAGAGCGCCGGGTTTCGGTATCTACCGCCGTTCCACCTCCCGCCTCTCCGTCTCCAAGGGAGAATCCGGAGGGAACCAGCTTCGGGAGGTCGGAGGAAAAGGCCTCCTTCAAGTTCGTGAGGGCGATCCGGTCCTGGGGCCGCTTCGGTCCCGCCACACTGGGGACGATGCTGCTCATGTCCAACTCCAGCACGGTCGTATATTCGGGGTCTGGGGCTTGGTCGGTCCGGAAGAGCCCCATCTCCTTGCTCACCCGTTCGACCCGCTCGATGAGTCCACTGGAACGGCCGGTTCCCCTGAGGTAGTCCAGGGTGACCGAGTCGACGGGGAAAAACCCGACGGTGGCTCCGTACTCCGGACTCATGTTCGCCAGGGTCGCCCGATCCGGGAGGGTCATGGTGGACAGCCCGGGGCCGAAGTACTCCACGAACCGGCCCACCACGCCGTGCTCTCGGAGCATCTCTACCACCCGCAGGACCAGGTCCGTGGCGGTAGCCCCGTCGGGAAGCCCCCCGCTCAGTTTCACCCCCACCACCTCGGGAAGAAGCATGTAGTAGGGTTGTCCGAGGAGGACGGCCTCGGCTTCGATCCCTCCGACCCCCCATCCGACGACTCCGAGGCCGTTGATCATGGTGGTGTGCGAGTCGGTTCCCACCACCGTGTCGGGATAGGCCAGGTTGAGGCCCGATTCCTCTCGCCGATGCACCACCGAAGCCAGGTACTCCAGGTTCACCTGGTGAACGATCCCTGTTCCCGGCGGCACGGCACTGAACCCGTCGAACGCCTCCTGTGCCCAGCGCAGGAGCGTATATCGCTCCCGGTTCCGCTCATACTCCCGGGCCACGTTCTGCTCATAGGCCTCATCGGTCCCGAAGTAGTCCACCTGCACGGAGTGGTCGATAACCAGATCGACCGGCACCACCGGATTGATGCGGTTAGGGTCCCCGCCCATGGAGGCCAGAGCTGAACGCATGGAGGCGAGATCCACGACCGCCGGTACACCGGTGAAGTCCTGAAGAATGACCCGGGACGGCATGAAGGGGAATGCGGCCCCAGCGTTGGTGGGGCTCCATCCGGCCACGGCCTTGACGTGGTCCTCGGTCACGAAGCCCTTCCCCACATTCCTCAGCGTGTTCTCTAGGAGGATCCTGATGGAGAAGGGAAGGCGGTCCAGGGCCGCGATACCCTCTTCTTCCAAACGTCCCAGCTTGTAGAAGGAGGTCGAGCCTTCAGAGAGATCCAGGGTGGCGAGAGCGCCGAAAGGGTCGGTATTGGAGGGTGCCACGGTGAGCTCCTCGAGGTAATCGGTCAGAGGTTCAGACAAACCTGAAAGCTAAAGGGTCGGGGGGCGTGGTAACAGTCGGGGCTGGGGGCAAAGGGGATCTACCGCGGAAGGGCCTGCCTGGTTGGCCGGAGGCATCACAGCCTTTACTTTACCATGTTATCCAGATCGATACTGAGCTGTATTCCTCTCGCCCGAAGTGGCCGAGCTTCGCTCGGAGCTATTGGCCCTGAGGACCTCTTTGAGAGCGGGGTGATGAGAATGAAGGCCTTCCGCAGACTTTCCTCCCCCAGGAACAGCCACGCACTCGCTTCCATCATCCTGTTGGTTTGCTTGGGAGCGCCGGGTTGCCAGCCCTTTCCCGAATCGGTGGAAGAGTCCCCCCTCCGGTTCGCCATCTCCTTCCCGGGGGACCGTAGCCCGGATCCCCAGGACGGGCGGGTCCTTCTTTTTATCTCCAGCAACGACGGGGCAGAGCCTCGGTTCCAGGTCGGAAACGGCCCCGAAACCCAACTGGTTTTTGGCGTTGACGCGGAGGAACTCCTGCCGGGTCGGGAGGTCTTCATCGACGCCGGGGTCTTCGGATACCCATTGGAAAGCATCGCTCAGATTCCCCCTGGCGACTACTGGATCCAGGGCCTCCTGAACCGGTACGAAACCTATACCCTGGCCGATGGCCGTGTGCTGAAACTCCCGCCGGACAAGGGGGAAGGACAACGGCTCGAACGAAAACCCGGAAACTTCTACAGCGAGCCGGTGAAGGTTCGCATAGATCCCGGGAGGGACACCACCATCCGGATCTCCCTGGACCGGGAGATCCCGCCCATCGACCCACCCGAGGACACGGAATACATCAAACACGTTCGGATTCAGAGTGAGCTGCTCTCTGAGTTCTGGGGTCGACCCATGTATCTGGGGGCCCATGTGCTCCTTCCGGAGGGCTTCGATCAGCACCCGGAGGCACGCTACCCGCTGGCGGTCTTCCACGGGCACTTTCCCTCCGATTTCGGCGGATTCAGGGAAACCCCGCCAGATCCGGACCTTGAGCCGGAGTACAGCGCCAGGTTCGATCTGCAGGGTTACAACCGGATTGTCCAGGAACACGCCTACCAGTTTTATCAGGAGTGGACGGGACCCGACTTTCCGAGGATGCTCATCATCGAGATCCAGCATCCCACCCAGTACTTCGACGATTCCTATGCGGTAAACTCGGCGAACATGGGTCCCTGGGGTGATGCCATCACCTACGAGCTCATCCCCTATATCGAAGAACAATTCCGAGGGATCGGGGAAGGCTGGGCCCGGTTCCTCTACGGGGGCTCCACAGGAGGCTGGGAGGCTCTGGCCGTTCAGGTGTTCTACCCGGACGACTACGCGCGCCTCGCGCGGCGCCTGCGGGGGCCGGGGCCCTTCCGCCTGCGCGGCCGCGCGATGGCGGAGCTCGGCGAGCTGCTCGTGGAGGCGAAGGAGGTGGGGCCGCTGCGGGCGGATTCCGCCT
>CBDUAX010000314.1:0-6006 GCA_965365235.1 uncultured bacterium | reverse complement strand
TCAGGGAGTGGCTGAGGCGTACTATGGCGGCCCGCCAGGTTACTTCCCCGGCGACATGGTGGAGGGTGCGCTGGACGGGAAGCTCACCCTCCCGGATGGCCTCCTCGAAGAGGCGGCCCGGGTTGCGGCCGAATCCGCCGACCTTCCCTGGGGAGAAGCTCATCTCCTGATGCTTGATCACCCCATGTCTCAGGTCCCGCTCTTGGGGAAACTCCTCCGCTTCGGACGCTACGATATCCCCCGAGTAGGTGGGCCTCACTCGGTAAACGTGGCAGGGTTCGGGGGTGTCAGGCCGCCGTTTCGAACCGCATTCGGGCCCAGCCAACGACACGTCGTGGATTTGGCCGATCCCGACGGATCCGGTGGATTCATCCTACCGGGCGGGCAGTCAGGGTACCCTTCCAACCCCCACTCTTTCGATCAACTGGAGTTGTGGCAGGACGGGCGTCTTTGGTTTCTACCCCTGGCCCGACCGTTGGTAGAAGGGCGTACCGTGGCCACCGTAAGGCTGGAGCCGGGGGAGGGCTGAGCGGAAACTCCGGTACCTAGGGGGCCCCTGGGCCCAGCACTGCCACCAGGAGGAGAGGGGTCTCTCCCGGGTTGGAGAAGGAGTGTGTGCTCCCTCCTGGGATCACGATCGAGTCCCCGGCCGACAGACGGTGGACCTCCCCATCCACATCCACATCCGCCCCACCGCTGGCCACCCAATTGGCCTGGTCCCACTCATGGGCGTGCCGTTTGGAGACTCCGCCGGGTGCAAGCCTGGCTAGCTGAAAAGTCGCTGCGCCACCGGGGCCTCTGTACAGCCTAGCCAGTTCCAGCCCCTCAGCGCCATCTCCCTCAACTGCCTGGAATGGCTGCTCCGCGGCGCGGACCACCCCTACCAATGGATCTGTCATATCTGGTCTCCGAAGTCAATTGTGTGAGAACTGAAAGGTGGGGGTCGGAAGGGGTTCGGGCCACCAGGCATAAAAGCACCGGTGCTGGCGGGACCCGGGCTCGGGAATCATTCTTCCGGAGGGCAGCCACCACCCCCTACATCCCCGACAGGAGAGGACGATGAGGACCAAGTGCTTTTCCGATTTCCTCCTTCCGGTAGACACAATTCTCCTCCTCCCCTTCCTCCTTCTCGGATGCGGGGGTGCAAGCAGCCGGGCCTCCGACTCCGGTGCGGATCCCGGCGGTGTCGTTGCCCTCATTGAAGCCGCCCAGGGGGAAGTCACAGTCGAGGCCATGGATGTGGAGCTGGACTCCATCGTCCAGTACGACCGTCTTTCAGGGAGCCCCGGAGAGAACGCTGCCGTGGACTACCTGGTTCGGACGCTGAGGGCCGAGGGGATACGGGCTGAGGTGGACACCTTTCTGGCGTACGTCAGCGACCCCATCTCTGCTACCGTGGAAGTCCCGGGAAGGGACTTCGCCCCGGAGGCCATCACTGTCTCCGGGTCCGGAACTGTCCAGGATCTCCAGGCCCCGGTGGTTGACCTGGGGACGCTGGCCGATCTCCCCCCTCTTTCGACGGAAACGGGGGAACGGCTCATTCTCGAGGCCCAGGGTCCGAAAGGGACAGCGATCGCCGACCCCGTTCCGGACCTCACGGGCAAGATCGCTCTGGTGACGGGAGCCCCCCGCCCCGATCCGGTGACCCAGCTCACCCTCATGGGGGCCGTGGGCGTGGTCTTCGTCCACCCCGAGGAACTCCTCAACGACCTTACCACCACTTCGGTATGGGGAGGCCCTTCTCTCCGGAACTACCACAGGATCCCGACCCTGCCGGTGGCGGAGATCAAGCGTAGCGCTGGTGATCGAATCCGCCAGATGTTGGCGACGGGCCCAGTCCAGATTCGAATGAGCACCGAGACCCGCACCGGTTGGAAGCCCCTCCATCTTGCGGTGGCCTACGTCCCTGGCCCCACCCCCGAGAGCCCGTACATCCTGGCCGGCGGGCATCTGGACTCCTGGTACCACGGCGGGACGGACAACGGTGGTGCAAACGTCGCCATGCTGGAGATGGTCCGGGCCTTCTCCCGACACCAGGACCACCTTCGGCGAGGGCTGGTCATGGCGTGGTGGCCCGGGCACAGCAATGGGCGCTACGCCGGATCTACCTGGTTCGTGGATCGGAAGTTCGACGAGCTCCGGCGCCGGGCGCTGGCTTATGTGAACTTCGAGGGTCTGGGGCAGATCGAAGCAAAACGGTTTGGTGCGGCGGCCACCGCCTCCCTCTCGGCGTTGGCCCAATCCGTCGTCTTGGATGAAGTAGGGGAGGAAATCGAAGCCCGGCCCCCAGGCAGGAACTCAGATCAGTCCTTCAACGGGATCGGGTTGCCCCTCCTCCAGCTCAACCACTCCAGGCTGGCGGAGGACGGAGGGTATTGGTGGTGGCATACCCCCGATGACACCCGTGACAAGGTGGACGCTCGGGTCCTCAAGGTCGATGCGGACCTCTACGCCGCGGCCCTGGCCCGCCTCTTGGCCGAGCCCGTCTTCCCGGTGAAGCTGACCCCTCCCGTGGACCGGTTGGGCGCCGCCCTGAGGGACAGGCAGGAAACCGCTGGGGCTCACCTGGATCTGACGGAAGCCATCCAACGCCAGGGCGAGCTGCTTGGGGTGGTCCGGCAGTTGGAGGAGGCGCTCCCGGAGGAGGGGAATCCAGAGACCGACCTGGCGCTGGTGGCCATTCTCCGCCCGGTACATCGGGTCCTCTACACCCTGCTCGGCAACTACCATCCCGACCCCGCTGTTTCGGAGGGAACCCTCCCGGGGCTGAATGCGGTGGAGATGCTGGCCTCCAACGACCCCTCCACGGACCGGTATCAATTCGCGCTCACCACTCTCTCGAGAGAGGTCCCCAGGATTCTGGAAGCCTTGGACGATACCCAGGCAAAAGCGGAGCGGTTGCTGGAGGAGCTGGAAGGGAGGTAGTGAGGGAACCGATGACCGCGGCTCTGCCCATCATCGAGATGCGGGGCATCCGAAAGAGCTTCGGGCCCACCGAGGTTCTGCACGGGGTGGACTTTGATGTTCTTCCCGGAGAGGTGCACGTGCTGGCCGGAGAGAACGGGGCCGGAAAGAGCACCCTCATCAAGATTCTCTCGGGCGTCTTCCCCGACTTCTCAGGCGAGATCGCTGTCGGCGGCCGACTTTGCCATTTCTCCCACCCCAACCAAGCGGTGGCTGCCGGCATCGCCACCATCCACCAGGAACTCTCTCTGGTGCCGACCATGACCCTCTCCGACAACCTCTTTCTGGGCCGGGAGCGAAGGCGGGGGTTGGGAAGGGTGGATTTCCAACTCCAGGAATCCGAGGCCGGACGGATCCTGCGAGACACCGGGCTGGATCACGCTCCCCGGCAACTGGTGAGTGACCTCTCCGTTGCGGCTCAACAAACCCTCGAAATCGCGCGGGCGCTGGCCCGGGACGCGTCGGTGGTGGTCTTCGACGAACCGACCAGCGCCCTGGGTGAGCAAGAGGCGGCGGCTCTCTTCCATCGCATCCTGGAGCTTCGGAGGCGAGGGCGCGGGATCGTCTATATCACCCACAAGATGGAGGAGATCTACCAGTTGGCGGATCGAATCACCGTCCTCCGGGACGGGGTCCGGGTCCGGACCGCGGCAGCCGATGAGCTAGCACCCGAAGAGTTGGTGAGGTTGATGGTCGGCCGAGACCTCCCTGGACGAGGGAGAGTGCCGGAGTCCAGGAAACCCGGCCCTGGGGCCGAGGCAAACGCAGACACCGTTCTGGATGTCGAGGGTCTCCAGGTCTCCCACCCCAACATCCCAGGCCTCTGCGTCGTGGAAGACGTGAGCCTTTGCCTCCGGAGGGGAGAGATCCTGGGGCTCGCCGGATTGGAGGGATCCGGGAAGAGCGAGGTCCTCCATGCCCTTTTCGGGGCCCTGGAAGGAAGGGTCTCCGGTAGGGCCACACTCTCCGGAGAGCCCCTTCCCTTCCGGACTCCTCGAGCGTCATTGAAGCGGGGCTTGGTCCTCCTGACCAACGACCGAAAGTCCAAGGGCCTGGCCCCGGAGATGGGGGTGACCCACTCCGTCAGCCTGTCCAGCCTGGATCGTTTCTCGAACCGGTTCGGATGGATGGCCCGGGCAAGAGAGCGAACGGCGGTCCAAGGATTGACCAGGGAGTTCCGGTTGAATGCTCCCTCACTGGATGCCCCCGTTGGGGTCCTCTCCGGGGGGAACCAGCAGAAAGCCTATCTCGCCCGCTGCCTCCTACCCAACCCGAAGGTGCTCCTCCTGGACGAGCCCACACGGGGAATCGACGTGGGAGCGAAGGCGGATATCTACGGATTGCTGGACGAATGGGTCCGGGAGGGGATCGGGATTCTCCTCATTACATCGGAGATGGACGAGCTCCTGGCCCTCAGTGACCGGATCCTGGTGATGTTCCGCGGCCGCGTGACAGCCCAACTCACCCGAGCCGAAGCCTCCAAGGATCGGATCCTGGCGGCGGCCATGGGCCACGGCGAGGGCAGCCACTCGGAAGGGATGGAATGGACGCAACCACAGGTGTGAAGTTCCGGCAGTGGTGGGGAACTCCTGTAGCCAGAGCGCTCCTGGCCCTCCTCCTCATGGTGGCGATCGGATGCCTGTTCAATGCAGAGGGGGCCTTCTTCCGGTGGAGCGTCCACAGGGACATGCTGCGACAGGTCTCCGTGTTCGGCATCCTTGCCTGCGGTATGACCGTCGTCATCATCACGGCCGGGATCGACCTGTCCGTTTCCAGTATTCTGGCATTCGCGGCGGTCCTCTTCGCCTGGCTCCTCCTCCCCCTGGGTTGGCCGGCCTTTTTGGCCATCCCCATGGTCCTCTTGGCGGGCACGGCCATGGGATCGGCGTCAGGCTTCCTCGTGGCGCGTATGAGGATCCAGCCCTTCATCGTCACCCTGGCCATGATGGTTTTCGCTCGAGGCCTCGCAAAGGTGGTTTCGGGGGGACGAAAGATCACCAACTACGTGCAAGAGGCCGACGGCACCTCCCGGGTAGTGGAACTTCCCCGGCTGTTCGATCTCATCGACAGCAGGGTGCTCGGTGGGAACCTCTCCATCGTGACGGTCATCTTTCTCGTCTGCGTGGCCCTGACCTGGGTGGTCCTTTCCCGGCTGCGCCTGGGCAGGCACATCTTCGCAGTAGGCGGGAACGCGGAAGCGGCACGCCTCTCCGGAGTTCCGGTCCGGCGAACCCTGGTAGCGGCCTACGCCCTTTCGGGATTCTTCTCGGCCGTTGCCGGGATCTGCCAGGCCGCCCAGGAGACACACGGAGATCCGGAGACAGGGATGGCGTACGAGCTGGACGCCATTGCCATGGTGGTCATCGGTGGCACGACGCTGGCCGGTGGAAAGGGGAGCGTGATCCTGACCCTGATCGGGGTCCTCACCATCGGATACCTCCAGAAGATCCTATCCCTGAATGCGGCCCCCGAGGCCACACGCCTCATGCTTACGGGCGTGATCATCATCTGTGCCGTACTCTTCCAACGGGGGAAGGCATAGAGATGGGAGAAAGGGGACGCGGAAGGGCGTCAGGACGGTTGCGAAGCCTCTCCTGAGGAGGACGGCGCCGAAGAGGGTTGGGGGGGGAACCTGCTTGCTCACAAGGAGAAGACCGGTGAAGAGAATTCAGCTGGCCTGGCCCTCGATTCTGGTTCTCTTCCTGGCTGGCGGTTGTGGTACGGAGGGCGATCCGGATGCCCCAGGGTCGTCCGCCGGAGTGATCACCACCGGAACGCTCTATGAAGAGATGATCGACCTGGTGGGCCTCTCGAAGTTCCCCGATCCCTTCTACCGGACGATCCAATTCTCCTCTTATGACCGCCGAAGCAACCTTCCCGAGGGACCGAACTGGTTCGCCAACTCCGATGGCTTCGGTGGCGAGCCCATTCCAGGTTTCGAAGCTGTCCTCCGTGAACCCGATGTCGACTCCATCGGCGAGTACCTGATGGCCGAGGTGGAGGGGCCCGGCGCTTTGGTCCGCCTCTGGACCGCCCGCATCG